>JAYPBG010000082.1:8760-12482 GCA_038124075.1 Gammaproteobacteria bacterium | reverse complement strand
ATGTAGAAGAGCGCTGTCTCTGAAAGGCCTGCGTATTCGTCGCCTGCGAAGACGTTGTTGCCATCTTTAGAGATGGATTGGTGAACATGCATACCAGAACCGTTGTCACCGACAAGAGGCTTAGGCATGAATGTAGCGGTTTTGCCATAGGCGTGTGCAACGTTATGTACACAATATTTAAGGATCTGAACTTCATCGCCCTTCTTGACAAGGGTGTTGAACTTAACGCCGATCTCGTTTTGGCACGCAGTACCGACTTCGTGGTGATGAACTTCGACTTCAAGGCCCATGGACTCCATTGCGCTGCACATTGCGGCACGCAGGTCATGCGCAGAGTCTACAGGAGGAACAGGGAAGTAGCCGCCTTTCACTTTAGGGCGGTGACCAATATTGCCGCCTTCGAAGTCAGAGCCTGATGTCCAAGCTGCCTCTTCAGAGTGGATTTTGTAGCTGGCGCCCGACATGTCGGAGTTCCATCGCACATCGTCAAAGACGAAGAATTCTGGCTCTGGGCCAAAGAAGGCGGTGTCGCCAATGCCGGTCGATTTCAGATACTCTTCAGCGCGAACGGCGAGAGAGCGTGGGTCGCGCTCGTAGCCTTGCATGGTGGCAGGCTCAAGAATGACACAGCGAAGGTTTAACGTGGCTTCGTCTGTAAAAGGGTCGATGACAGCGGTCGAGTCGTCAGGCATTAGGACCATGTCAGACTCATTGATGCCTTTCCAGCCAGCGATGGATGATCCATCGAACATTTTACCTACTTCAAAGAACTCATCGTTAACTTCGCTCGTTGGAATCGATACGTGCTGCTCTTTACCTTGAGAGTCGGTAAAACGTAGATCAACCCAGCGAACTTCATTATCTTTAATGAGCGAAAGGGTTTTTGATGACATATTGGATACTCCTTCACTTAGCGTTGGTTTGTGGTGCATTAAACAAAATATAACCAGTTGGACCTCGTTTGTCGTTCATGCTTCCACAAGGTTTCAATTCTTGGTTGCAAGACGAAAAAGCAGAATATAGGGCATCCGAGCATCAAGGAAAAGGGTTTTCGAAAGTTTTTCTCCTTACAGCTTGATTTTTTTGAAGGTGGTGGCGTTATTGCTCTAAAATTGTGCTTTTTTGATGGGGTGTGATTAAGTTTGGTGCGTTTTTTTTGTTGGAGGCCTATCAAGGCATCATGAATGAGTCATCATCGACCGATTTTTCGATTAAAAATATTATCTCTTGATCGACCTCTCGAGTCTCAATGACGGTATGACCATTAATCTTGCACCATGCGGGAATATCCTTCAGCGCACCAGGGTCGGTACACAATACCTCCAGCTGCTCGCCAGGCGTCAGCGATTTCATCCGGTTTTGTGTTTTAATAACCGGCAGGGGGCAGAGCAGAGATCGAACGTCTAATGTGTGTGGTGTCTTGTGCATCCGCTTATCTTAATGAAATTTGTCTCAGATGCAATGGTGCAATAGGTGAAACGCGTGATAGATCATGAGTTAAAAGAGGCCTGCTCGCAGGCGCTGGGCCGCTATGTTGAGCAAGCCAATGCCTATTATCGGCGCCGGATGCCGCTTCCGAAGCTGCTGTTTGATCTGCGCGGGGCAACCGCAGGGCAGATGGTTGCTCAGCGTGTAACGCGCAGCCGAACGGAGTATAGCATTCGCTTAAACAGTGCTCTGCTGAAACAGCATGTGCACTACTTTACCGCTCAGGTGTTGCCGCATGAGGTGGCGCATATGGTGGTTGATTGGATTTATGGACGACGGGTAAGGGCGCATGGAGAGGAGTGGCAGGCTGTTATGCGCGACTGTTTTGGGTGTCGGCCTGAGCGCTGCCATAGCCTGCCCACCGTGCCGGCTCGTACGCATCGGCGTGACTACATCTACCGATGCGCCTGCCAGTCACATGCGTTTACTGCAAGGCGACATAAGAGCGCTCAGAGCGGTTCTACGTATCTATGTCGCACATGTAAAGGCACCTTGCAGTATGAAGGGCGCGCAGACGGTGCGCTCAATGCTTAGCGTGCTACTTTTTGAAAAATTTTACAACGCTTTTATCTTTGTCTCGGGTTTTTCCTGCATCATGCAGCTGACGTAAATAGGTTTCCCAAAGCGACTCTTTTTCATGGCATAAACGATGGATGTATGGCCAAGTATAAATTCCGGTATTGTGCCCATCATCAAAATGAAATTTTACGCCATAGCGTCCTACAAGCGTAGCATCATGAACGGTCACCTCTTTTTTTCCGCTTTGAACCTCTGGGTTGCCGTGGCGTTGAACTTCAGCTGAAGGTGAGTGAACGCGAAGAAATTCGGCGGATAAGGTAAAGCATTGGGGCGCCTCCTGTTGAGAAGGCGCCAGCCATAGGTCGACGGTTTTGGACTGTGTATGTACGGTTATTTTTGTTGGGGGGGTGATCGATGTCTGAGTCATGATGTTGTCCGATGGCATAGGTTTTTGGGTCGTAAGAAGACGTAATATAAAATAAAAAAATAAAGATAAAAATTAAAGAGTAAAGAGCGTAGAGAACAAAAGATATAAAAGATATAAGCGTCATCTGTGCCGCTATAAAATATAACGGCTCAGATCTTCATCCTCTGCAAGATCACCAATATGCTCATTGACATACTGTTCGTCGATTTTTACCTTGGCCTCCTCGTCGCCCTCTTGCTTAGCCACCAACTGATCCGCCTCAAACGATACGTTTTCGAGCAGTCTCTCCAGTACGGTATGCAGGCGTCGAGCGCCGATGTTTTCCACTTTTTCGTTGACCTGCCAAGCTACTTCGGCAATGCGCTTGACGCCGCTTTCGCAAAACGCTAAGGCTAACCCTTCTGTTTTAAGAAGGGCTTGATACTGTTCGGTCAGTGACGCATTGGGTTCAGTCAAAATGCGCTCGAAGTCTTGCGGTGTAAGCGGCTGCAGCTCAACGCGAATCGGTAACCGTCCTTGGAGCTCAGGAATCAGGTCAGACGGTTTTGAAAGGTGAAAAGCACCCGATGCAATAAAGAGAATGTGGTCTGTTTTGACCATGCCGTATTTTGTGCTGACCGTGCTGCCTTCAATCAGCGGCAAAAGGTCGCGCTGCACGCCTTCTCGCGATACGTCGGTACCCCCATGATCCCCCCGTTTTGCCACTTTGTCGATTTCATCGATAAAGACAATGCCATTCTCCTCGATGGCCTCAATGGCGTTGTGTTTTAGCTCATCTTCATTGATCAGCTTGCTCGCCTCTTCTTCGTTCACCACTTTAAGCGCATCTTTGATCTTCATCCGTTTGCTGCGCTTTTTCCCTGTTGACATGCTGGAGAACATGTTCTGTAACTGGCTGGTCATCTCTTCCATGCCTGGAGGGGCCATAATTTCAACCCCGACGGAGCCGCCCGTGATGTCGATGTCGATCTCTTTATCATCCAGTTTGCCTTCACGCAGTTTTTTACGAAAGATCTGTCGTGTGGACCTCTTCTCTTCTTCGCTGTCCTCGCTGTCAGTCTCGCTATCTTGCGTGGCTAGGTTGGGTCGGGCGGGGCGCAGCAGCGCATCTAAAATACGCTCTTCGGCGGCGTCGGATGCTGCTTGTTCGACCGCGTTCATGGCTTTCTCTCGATGCATTTTGACCGCCGTGTCGGCCAGGTCGCGAATGATCGATTCGACATCTCGACCTACGTAACCGACCTCAGTAAATTTCGTGGCCTCTACTTTGAGAAAGGGGGCTTCAGCC
>JAYPBG010000082.1:8034-8750 GCA_038124075.1 Gammaproteobacteria bacterium | reverse complement strand
TGCAATCTCAGTTTTACCGACACCTGTTGGGCCGATCATAAGAATATTCTTTGGCGAGATCTCGTTGCGCAGCGCCTCATCAAGCTGCATTCGGCGCCAACGGTTACGCAGTGCAAGTGCAACGGCACGTTTTGCGTCGTCTTGGCCAATGATGTGTTTGTCAAGTTCGTGCACGATTTCATTAGGGGTTAGTGTAGACATAGGTTGCTGTTCTCTTACTCTCTAGTGTTGTCTGGGGGCATGTGGTCTATCATGTGGTCGATATAGTCTCGCGGGATATATACATGCTACTGCTCGTATTCAAGCTCTTCAATGGTTAAATTCTGGTTGGTATAGATGCAGATGTCGGCTGCGATATTGAGTGCTTTCTCAGTAATCTCTCGAGCAGAGAGGTTGGAGTTCTCGTATAGAGCGCGTGCAGCCGCTTGCGCAAAAGAGCCGCCAGAGCCAATGGCGATCAGCCCCTCTTCAGGCTCAATGACATCGCCGTTTCCGGTGATGATCAGCGAGGCGGTTGCGTCAGCGACGGCCAGTAGGGCTTCAAGTCGGCGTAAGATCCGGTCGGTCCGCCAATCTTTAGCCAGCTCCACGGCAGCGCGTACCAGATGCCCCTGATGTTTCTCCAGTTTGCCTTCAAAGCGCTCAAAGAGTGTAAAGGCGTCTGCAGTACCGCCTGCAAAACCGGCGATCACTTTGTTTTTATAGAGCCGTCTTAC
>JAYPBG010000082.1:7056-8024 GCA_038124075.1 Gammaproteobacteria bacterium | reverse complement strand
GTCTTACTTTGCGGGCATTGCCTTTCATGACGGTGTTGCCAAGGCTGACTTGACCGTCACCACCAATAACCACCTTGCCGTTTCGTCTGACAGACAGTATCGTCGTGCCTCTGTATTGTTCCACGCGCTCAAACTCCTGTTGTTTAAATGGTTTTATGAAAGGGGCGCACCTTGCTCGTCACCCTACATGTTAATCAGTGCTCTTCGCAAGATAGGGGCACCTACCCCTAATATCAAGTATTGACCTTAAGATGATTTTCTGATTAGCTCCGCAGCAAGCTTAAAATGCCTTAAGGCAAGAAAGCAATGGGTTTGTCGATGTAGTGGGTTTGTCGATGTAGAGGTTTCTGTGCTATGCACATTGATGCGTTTCAATGGTATCTATTGATTGGGGTGGTGTCCGGTACATTTGCTGGGCTGCTGGGTATTGGTGGTGGGCTGATCATTGTGCCCGCGTTGATTGCGGTCTTTGAGCGTTTGGGTGTGGATGCGGCGGTGCGTACCCATATAGCCATCGGCACCTCATTAACAACCATTGTGGTCACCTCTTTGAGCTCCATTCGGACGCACCACCAAGCTGGAAAAGTGGATTGGCGTCTGTTTGGGCGTTTAACGCTGGGTATTGTTCTCGGTGTTGCAGTAGGGGCTGTCATTGTTGATGGCTTAACCGGTGCTACACTTCAGCTGATGTTGGGGCTGTTCGCTTTTTGGTTGGCGGCCAAAATGGGATTTAAGCTTGCCCCTAAACCGTCACGCCAACTGCCAGGGCCCTTGGGTATGTCTGTTGCAGGGAGTGTGATTGGCTCAGTATCCAGCCTATTTGGTATTGGGGGTGGTGCCTTAACAGTCCCTTTTCTGACCTGGTGCCAAGTCAATATTCAGCGTGCTATTGGTACATCGGCAGCCTGCGGTTTCCCTATAGCGGGTGCGGGTGCGGTCAGTTTTATGGTGACCGGCTGGGGGCACCC
>JAYPBG010000082.1:0-7046 GCA_038124075.1 Gammaproteobacteria bacterium | reverse complement strand
CCCAGGGCTGCCTCAGGCGGCAACCGGTTATGTGTTTTGGCCGGCCGTGCTGGGCATTGTTACGATGAGTGTAATTTTTGCTCATGTTGGTGCAAAAATATCCCACCGCCTCCCTTCTGATACCTTGAAAAGGCTTTTTGCACTGTTGCTGTTGGCGATTGGTTTAAAACTTATATGGGGCGTCCTTTAAATTAATGGTAACCTTGTTTCGGCCGGCCTATTTCTTAAACTGTGTGAGCAGAGTCCCTTATGATTGAATACCCTAATATTGATCCAATAGCCATCTCCATTCCGACGCCGTTTGACTTTGAGATCCCTATACGTTGGTACGGTCTGATGTATCTGATCGGGTTTGCGGCTGCATACTACCTTGCTACACGCCGTGCCGGCCGCGATGAGTTTCAGCTGACCCGAGAGCAGTTGGGCGATATGCTCTTCTACTGCGCACTGGGCGTTATCTTTGGTGGCCGTATTGGTTATATGCTCTTTTACAATTTTGGCGCACTGGTGGACAACCCGTTCAACCTGTTTAAAGTGTGGCAAGGTGGGATGTCATTTCATGGTGGCTTGATCGGATGCTGTTTAGCCTGTTATCTCTTTGGTCGAAAAATTAACAAAAGTGTTTGGACGTTATGGGATTTTTCCACTCCGATTGTACCGATTGGTCTGGGCGCCGGCCGGATTGGCAACTTCATCGGAGGAGAGCTCTATGGGCGTACAACGGACCTGCCTTGGGCCATGGTCTTCCCCAGGTCGGATGGATTGCCTCGGCACCCATCGCAGCTCTATCAGGCGATGCTGGAGGGGGTTGTCCTCTTTATCATTATTTGGTGGTTTACCAGTAAACGGCGCCCACAAAAGAGTGCGGCTGGACTGTTCCTTGCTTGTTATGGCACGTTTAGGTTTATTGTGGAGTTTGCGCGCGAACCGGATGCTCACATTGGTTACCTTGCGTGGGATTGGTTAACCATGGGGCAGCTGCTGTCGTTGCCTATGGTGATGTGCGGCATTGGCTTCATGGTATGGGGGTATAAAACGGACCCCTATTTCCAAAACAAACACCAAAACAGAGCACCTAAACAAAACACCTAACAACAGTTAGGTTCAGTGAGTGTTAGATATTGTAGATATTGTAGAGAAGGTTAGAACGACTTATGCAACAGTATTTGGATTTGATGCGACGGATCAGAGAAAACGGCGCGTTTAAAGAGGATCGTACCGGGACAGGCACATACAGTGTGTTTGGTCACCAAATGCGCTTTGACCTTAAAAAAGGCTTTCCTCTGGTGACGACAAAGAAAGTGCACCTTAAATCGGTGATCTATGAACTGCTCTGGTTTCTTAAAGGCAGCACCAATGTGGGGTATCTTAAAGAGCATGGTGTTTCAATCTGGGATGAGTGGGCGGATGAAGAGGGTGAGCTGGGACCTGTTTATGGGCACCAGTGGCGCTCATGGCCGACCCCTGAAGGGGGGCATATTGACCAGATCAGCGAGCTCATCGAACAAATTAAAAGCAACCCGGACTCGCGCCGCTTAATTGTATCGGCATGGAATGTCAGTGAGGTACGCAAGATGGCCCTGCCGCCTTGTCATACGCTCTTTCAGTTTTATGTCTGCAATGGCAAGCTCTCCTGCCAGCTCTATCAGCGCAGTGCCGACGTCTTTCTTGGTGTTCCCTTCAATATTGCATCTTATGCTCTGTTGACTATGATGATTGCACAGGTGTGTGGTTTACAGCCGGGTGAATTTGTGCACACTTTAGGGGATGCACACCTCTATGCAAACCATCTTGAACAGGCGGATACACAGTTGAGTCGACAGCCGTTTGCGTTACCGGCTATTGAAATAAACCCTAATGTGACCTCAATTTTTGAGTTTGACTATCTCGACTTTACTCTTCAAGACTATATTCACCACCCACATATTAAAGCAGCGGTTGCGGTATAACATCTATGAACAGACCGGTTGTGATATCTGAGATTGCATTAATTGCCGCGGTTGCTGAAAACCGCGTTGTCGGTGACCAGGGGCAGCTGCCTTGGCGGCTCCCAGCTGATCTGCGTTACTTTAAGTCGGTGACGGAAGGTAAGGTGGTGATCATGGGGCGTGTGACCTATGACTCCATCGGTAAACCTCTGCCCAATCGTAAGAATTTTGTTGTGACACGCCAGGCCGATCCGAGCCGTTTTCATGAAACCTGCCATATTTTTAATACGCTCAGCGAAGCCATCTCTGCAGCGCGCATCGTCTGTGAAGATGAGGGGACGCAAGAGATTGACCTTATTGGCCAGTGTGATGATGGCCCGTGTAATGATGAGATCGATCGCGTAGAGAAGCGAGAGATTATGATTATTGGCGGTGCTCAGATCTATCGAGAAGCCCTGCCCTTGGCAGATCGAATCTATCTGACGCAAGTGCATGCAACCCCCAAAGGGGATGCCTATTTCCCTGCCTTGAATCTCAATGAGTGGAAGCAGGTGTCGCATGAACGGCATGTGGCGGATGAGAAAAACCAGTACGATTATAGCTTTGTGCAACAAGCGATTGCCAAACTGGATCTAGAACGACCTGATGAGTTGGGTATTCTCTTACAGATGGCGAGCAAAGATTCAAGTGCGGATGTACGTCGTGCAGCCATAGATCGAATCGATCGCCTGCCGCCGTTGATAGAACTTCTCCAGAGTGAGACGCTGGATCGCGATGGTGTTAAAGACAGCCTTCATCACCGCATCAGTCTTCTCCTCTGTAAATCATCAAACACCTCTTCTAAGGAGAAGTTGGGCATTCTAGAGCGTGTTGAGGAGCCCACCCTGTTTCGATATGTTGTGATGAACGCTCAGGATGCAGCGCTGCAGTTGGCGGCTGCAGCGAAGATCGAGGATCAAGATACGCTCGAAGATCTTGCCGTGACGGCGAAGCTGGCGAAAATCAGAAAAATAGCGGTTGAACGTATTGATGATGCTGAGCGGCTTAAACGTATTGAGCTTCAAGCAAAAGGAAAAGATAAGAGTGTTTATCGGATTGCACGTGAAAAGCTCTCCGCTCAGCGCGCAGAGTTGGAAGCACACGCACTGGCCACTCAGGAAGCGAGGCACGTGGTGGAGGCGTTGGAGCGTCATGCGGCGAGTGTGGCTGAGCCGCTCTATGAGAACAAGTGGCAGCTGTTAAAAAAACAGTGGGCCGCATTGACGCAAGCGCAGCAAGCCCCTTTAGAGGATCGATGGGTATTGGCAAATCAGCGTTGTCAGCACCAAATGGATCAATGGCAGGAGCAAGATTACAGTGATGATATTGTATCCTTGGACGATGCCCGCAGAGAGCAGACCGAAGTCATTGGTGTGATGCACGATGCATTGGCGTTAATTAAGGCTGAAACCGATCCGCTGCAACTTGACTTGTCGACCTTGCAGGGCGTCATAGCGACCCAGGCAGAACGTTGGGAGAAAGCGACTGAACAACTTGAGCCGAGTGAAAGCGATCGCTCTGCTTATCTGAGCAGCCGTAAACAGCTGTTGGATGTTATTGAGCCGGTACGGCGCCTAAAACAGAAGCAGCATCATTTAGAGTCTCAGATTGAATCGGTTAAGGCCCTGGATGATATGAGCTTTCAGGCGCTGCAGCATGCACTTAAACAGCTGAAAAAACGGTTGTCAGAGGTGGAGTGGCCCTCGGTAATGGTTAAGCCTGCCTTGCTGCAGTCCGCTGAACTGGCCATGGAGCGTGTTGCGTCCCGTACGCAGCAGCTCAAAGCTGAAACTAAAGAGCAGGTGGATGCTATCAAATCGGGTCTGATCGCACTGGAAGATGCCATTGATGAGGGTGCGCTTACGGATGCGAAAAAGCGTTTAAGCCGCTTACAGAGTCGGATTAAACGCATCGATGGGCGTGATGCCGAGGCGTTTACCTCAAAGCTTAAATTGCTGCAAGGCCGTGTTAATGAGCTGCGTGACTGGCAAGGGTTTGCAAATACGCCTAAAAAAGAGGCGCTGATTGAAGAGATGACTCAGCTGATTGATCTGGATATCGATTTGGGTGAAAAAGCGCAGCAGATCAAAGCGCTGCAAGAGGCCTGGAAAGCGCTCGGCCCTGTTGATTCGGATAAGGGGCAATCGCTATGGTTGGCGTTTAAAGAGGCGGGGGATAGGGCGTTTGAGCCTTGCAAAGGCTACTTTTCTCAGCAGTCCCAGATAAGACAAGATAACTTGGATAAGCGTGCTGAACTCTGTGAGCAGCTGGAGGTGTATGAGCAGGCCAATGACTGGTCTAAAGCGGATTGGAAAGCGGTGCTGGAGACCCTGATCGCGGCCAAAAGCAGTTGGCGGGCCTATGCACCGGTAGAGCGAAAACTGAATGCTCCTCTGCAGCAGCGTTTTGATCAGATTATTGCCAAGATTCAAGCGCGCTTGGATGAGGAGCGTGATCGTAATGGGCGCCTAAAGGCACGCTTGATTGAGCGCGCCGATGCGCTGATTGATCATGATGAGTTGAATGAGGCGATCGATCAGGCCAAGGCGCTGCAGAGTGAGTGGAAAGAGGTTGGGCTTACGCATAGAAAGAGCGATCAAGCACAATGGAAGCGTTTTAGGGCCGCGTGCGATAAAGTCTTTGAACGGCGCCAGAAAGAGAAAAGCGATGACTTAGTGGCGCGTGAAGCGAATCAGCGTCAGCTGGAAGCGATATGCAGCGACTTGAGCCAGATACTGGACGCTGATGATGAGACGGTCCTTGCGAAGAAGGGGGATATTAAAACCCAGCTGGCGGACGTTGAACAGCTCGGTGCGCTGCCTCAGGCATCGGCAAAAGCGCTGCGAAAGCAGTTCTCAGGGGTCGTCTCTGCTTATGAGCAGCGTTTGCAGGCCATATCGGCGCGCCAATTAGCGCAAGGTTACCAGTTGATGTGGCAGAAAGCAGCGCTCTGCCAAACGTTAGAAGCAGGTCTGCTCTCTGCCTCGCTGACCGATGAGATGCTCTCTGATGTGAAGAGCCAATGGTCACAGTTGGGTGAACTGCCCGCTGCCGCAGAGGCCGCCATCAATGCCCGTTTTGATTTGGCGATTAATCACACGCATGCCGATTCACTGGAGACGTACCGTGCCCTGTCAGAAAAAAATGGTGCTTCGGCAAAGGCGCTGGTGATCATGATGGAGATCGTGTCGGGCGTAGAGTCGCCAGAGGCCGATCAGGCATTGAGGATGGAGCTTCAGGTGGACCGCCTTTCAGGGGGGTTAGGGAAGCGCGCCAGCTCTGATCTGGAGGAGCATACCGAGATTGCCATACAGTGGTGTGCGACCGGCCCCATTGAGCCCCATCTGTTGAGTGCATTAGAGGCCCGTATGCAGAAAGCGAGAGCTCAGCTTTAAGCTGTCTCTCGCTTATAAAAGTTAATATTAAAACTTCTTTAAATAACTGACCTCAAACAGCAGTACATCCAGTGAGTTCTCAATATGGTGACCTGCATAAGGGTTGTAGATAAAGTTGGTTGGGCCGGTGCTGTTGGCATTGCTGCTGCTGTTGCTTGGAATCTTAACGCGTGATCTGACATAGCCAACCGTGAAATCAACGGTAGTATCTTTATCCCATAGGTACTCAAAGCCGGCACCATAAAGGTCGATATCGCCAATGGGGAGGATAACATCCAGCTTGTCGTCGGGTATCCCGGTATTGCGTGGCTCGTAGCCAAAGCGCAGTGCTAAACGGTCACTGTACTGATACTCGGTGCCAAACGCCCAGCTCCAGGTATCTTCATAGCCACGCGGAATGGTGATGGTGCGGCCATCATTGCTTAACCCTTCGGCGCCGAGGAGGCCAAAGACGATGTCCAGCAGTTCGAGTACCTCTGAGGATTCATCGAAGGTGATCTCCCAATCTTTCCAAGCGCTCAGTTCGGTCCACTTGAGGTCGACATTGACTTTCCATTTGCGTGTAACCTTGATGCTTGCACCCATTGAGAAGTGTTGTGGGTACTCAATTTTAACGGCCCCTTTCAATTCTTCTGTTGTGGGTACGGTATCAAGAAGACCGATCGGTAGAAGCTGTGCAAAAGGCTGAATGCCTTCCAGGTAGGAGACAACATCCGTTGGATAGCTGATGGTCACGTCGCCCTCTAAGGTGTCGACAATACTGGTCTGATAGGTGGCTCCGAGGGTGATCCAGTCGCTGACATCCCATAATATGCCGAGGTTTAGGGTCGGTGAGAAGTAATCTTCCAGCGCCAGTTCGATATTGGCCAGTGGTTCTAAGGGGTCCAGCTCTCCACGACAGAGGCTCTCAAAATGGTCAGGGTTGTCGCCCTCTGGGAGAAAATCGCAGAAGGTGTTTGTCAATGTGTTGGCTGTGCCAAGCAGTGCGTTCGGGAAGCGCAGTCCCACCTCCGCGCCCACACCAAAATAGCTCATCGCCAGTGCGGCACCAATGGAGACGTCTTCGGTGAGTTGTATGCCGACGGCTGGGGAGAGATAGGTTAATCGAGTGGCGGCACGACGTTGACCGGAGAAACGTGCGGGATCATTGTCATCATCATGATGTACGCCGGCAATGATCGGTGCGTACACGGCGTTGGCGAACGTGAAGATGGAACCCTCTTCGTTGTAAGAGACGCCACCCAATGCGGCAAGCGCAGCGGGTAGGTCAACCATTTTGCCGCCGGGAAGAAAGAGTGTCAGCCCGTCGGCTTTACTGTTAGGCTCAAGCTCGCCTTCAAGGCCAAACAGTGATGGTTGTGATTGCCACTCTTCGGAGGCAGTAAAGGTGGACTCTAGGTTAAAGCCGACCGCCACACCTTTGAGTTGATAGTGACGCCCTTTTAAACGTGTCAGTCCCGCCGGGTTAAAGTGAATGGCATCTATTTGAGGTGGATCAGCCGTCACGGCGTTACCGAGTGCAAATGCTTTAGCGTTACCGATAAACAGATTTTGTGCCATCTGTGCCAGAGTGGCTTGGCTGTAGAGCAGGGTGAAGGAAAATAGGAGCAGGGATATCGCTGTGTTGGAGAGGGAGAGGCCCTTTCGTCTGTTTTGCTTGTAGAACATCATAATTGAACACTAC
>JAYPBG010000081.1:7576-12483 GCA_038124075.1 Gammaproteobacteria bacterium | reverse complement strand
TGGGTTTGATGCCAATGGGGAGCCGTTGGTGCTCTCTAGGGATAACAGTGTTGACTCGAGAGGCGTCCATTTGGACAGTGTATATAAGCACTCGAGTCGCTCATCAATACGGGCCATCATGGGCCATAACAGTCAGATCACGGATACATTGATGCCTTTTTATGTACCCGCACAGCTCTCATCGGAAACTGATTTTTGGCAATTAATGTTCCATCATGATGCCCAGAGCATGGGTGCATGGAAAATGCAGCTTTATCGAAATAAAACGGATTATACAATTCTCGCTGGGCGCTTTTCAAGGTCAGCTCATCGGCCGGAAAAGAGTGATCTTACTGTTTGGCAGATGTCGGGTCTGTTAGCGCCTATGCCCAATCTATCCGCTCGACTGGGGAGCGAGTATCGAGAAAACAAGCAAGCCGGAAATCTTGGATCGGCTCATGCTGAGTATAAGATAAGAACCTTGACGATGAGTGCTATGCTGAATTGGCAGATCAATGAGCAACTAACAACAACGGGGTCGATCAGTGCTCACCGTTGGGATGCGCAGAAAAAGGGGGCCTATGCTCTGCTGGATCCTGTGATCGATATTGAAGCCAGTGACTATAACCGAGAAGACCGGGAGAGCAGTTTTAATCTGGGTGTGCTTTATCACTTAGGGAAGGGGCAGACGTTAAGAGCGGCCTATGGAAAAGGTTTGCATTTACCCAGTATGTCAGAGCTATCGCGTGCCGTCATCGAGACCGGCGAGCAGCCGGGTTCAGGCATGGAGGCGTATGGCAATCCGCGCCTTGAATCGGAGAAGAACAGCAGTGTTGAAATAGGGTATCACCGGCGCTTTAGGGGCAGTGACACAGCTTTTTCCACTTTGACTGCTTTTACCGCTACGCTCTTTTATCAGCGGCTTGATCGAGTGATCGCTTCAGCGGTGTTTCCTACCTCTTTTTTGAACGCAGATCCATTCTCTAACCCTAGAACGGACTTTACCTTTGTGAATGCCGGTGATGCGTCGAATTATGGCATTGAAATGATGCTCTTTGCGCTTGTTGAGCCCCTTTCGCTCTCTTGGGATCTGAGCTACACGTTTATTCAACATAAAGATAGAGAGTATGCGGTTGATCGCTATGAGTTGGATTTTGAAGATGCTCACCCAAAACATCGCCTGAGTTTGGCCATGAGCTATACGCGCGACCGCTGGTTGCTTGATCTGGATGTTCACTACGTCAGCGCTGTGAATCCTTATAACATGACGGTCGTCAGCTTAGACGGCCGGCTATCGGGTGAGGTGGATGCCTATGTTCAATTGAATATGCGACTGGCTTATCGGCTATCCCCTCAGGTGACCTTCTCTCTGGATGGGTTCAATCTCTTCGATGAACATAATGAGCGCCCCGAGTATGTGAAAAGTATGGAAGGTGGCCTTTTGGGGGGCAATGAGATAGGGCGTGCGATGATGGCATCGTTTCGTTACCGCTTTTAAGGGCTATTTTTCGATAAGCAGGGATATGGCCGCTAAAGCGTCCGGGTCTTGCTCTTTGATTTTATTGGCGATTCTATGTTGAAAAAAGTAGCGAAACTCGGAGTGGTTCTGTGCAGAGAAAAGGCAAGGGTCCCCAGGTAGAACGGGCGTCGATTGTACGCAAAGCTCATCAACTAACATGCCATGGATGGTACCGTCTCGGCGCAGCTGCCAGCTGAGAACTTCAATGAGGGTAAAGCTTCTAAAGCCGTTTTCTGTCAAGACTGAGTGGGTGCCAATGACATCAGGGATCTCTTGCACCACGTCTTCGTTAAAAGGGAGTTTAAACGCGTGCTCCTCTTCTTCGCTAAGCTCTTCGGCTTTCATATAGTATTCTGCGGCCGCCTCCAGTTCTGCTATCTTATGCCCAGGTGCGTCATAAAATATCTCGCCGCTGTTTGGATCGCGATAGCCTTCCCAGCGCCCATTTAAAGGGTCATTAATTTCTGGGCATGCAACAATATTATCCAGCCAAGGGACCATGGCAACAACGCTGTTGTCATCGCGTAAAGCCCAGCAGGCGATCTTCATGCTGTAGAGCTTGTCAGGGGTGGAGTCATTTGTATACAGCATCTCTAAGCTGTCCAGTTCCGGCGCCAAGCGTATGGTCTTAGGTACTTGGTTTGATATAGGTTCTCCGGTAAAAAAATCGATGATTTTGGCACTTGAGAGTGAGTGAGACGTTTTTTTTAACTGTTTTGCCATAACTACAACATCCAATTAACATTCATTCAATTGACTTCTAATGGATCACGGGCAGTGATCTAATGATTAGTTCGAATATTAATCAGTATAGTCGTTGGGTAAGATATGGCTAATTATTAGCCATTGCCGACGTTTTCCTTCTCATCTTAGACCCACTTCCTCTGTGGGCCTATTGATGGGCCTATTGATATTGTTGGTTTTTTTAGTTGAGTGCCTGCTGGAGAAAGGTGACAACCTGCTCATAGGCGATACGCTGTTTGGTCTCGTGCTCGCTCTTTTTCTGCTCTTGGCCCTCTGTCTCCTCTTTTTGGATAGGACAACGCAATGTGTACTCCACTTCACGCTCTTTTAATGTTTTGTCACTGATGACAATCCTGTGAGGAATGCCCATAAGCTCCATATCAGCAAATTTGACGCCAGGTCGCTCTTTTCGGTCATCGAGCAACACCTCAATGCCCTGTTCTGTTAATGTTGAATAGAGCGCTTCACACGCAGTAACAACCTCTTCAGATTTGTGCATGTTGATCCCCACGATGCCCACTTGAAAAGGGGCGAGGGCCGAGGGCCAGAGAATACCTTGCTCATCATGGTTCTGCTCAATGGCGGCGGCAACGACTCGGCTGATCCCAATACCGTAACACCCCATGGTCATGGTGCGTGTTTTACCGTTTTCATCTAAAACAGATGCATTCATCGCTTCGCTGTATTTGGTGCCGAGCTGGAATATGTGTCCGACTTCGATGCCCCGCTTGATGATCAGGTGGCCTTTGCCATCTGGGGAGGGATCACCTTCAAGCACATTGCGCAGGTCTGCCACTTCGCTGTAGGTTGCATCTCGATCCCAGTGGCAGTTTTGCAGGTGGTAGCCATCTCGGTTTGCGCCACAGGTGAAATTACCCAGCACCGCTGCACTGCGATCGACGATCAGGGGGATCCCTTTTAAGTGGCATGGGCCGATGGATCCAGGAAGGCAGCCGAGTTTGGCTTGAATGATTGTGTCGTCGGCTAATGTTAAAGGGGCTTTAATGTTAGGGCACTTTTCTGCTTTGATCTCATTAAGTGTGTGGTCACCCCGAAGGGCTAGGGCCACTAGGGGGGTCTCTTCATCGCTGCCCTCAACGATGAGTGTTTTAACGGTTTGAGAGGCGGATATGGAGAGTGCCTTACAGAGCTCTTCGATGCTGCAGATGTTAGGTGTTGCTATTTCCGATTGAGGCTCGAGGGGTTCAGGGCGGTTTTGATGCGGTGCAACCGCTTCGGCCAATTCAACATTGGCGGCGTAATCACTTTGGTCGCTGACGGCGATGGCATCTTCACCGGAGTTGGCAAGCACATGGAATTCATGGGACGCGTTGCCACCGATACTGCCGGTATCGGCCAGTACAGGGCGAAAATCAAGGCCAAGCCGAGAGAAGATCCGGGTGTAGGCATCGTACATGGCTTGATAGGTCGCTTCTAAAGAGGTGTGATCTAAATGAAAAGAGTAGGCATCTTTCATGGTAAATTCACGGGCGCGCATGACACCAAATCGGGGGCGAATTTCATCACGAAACTTCGTCTGGATTTGATAAAAGTTTACGGGCAGCTGCTTGTAGCTCTGCAGAAGCTGACGGGCAAGATCGGTGATCACCTCTTCATGGGTGGGCCCGAGGCAGAACTCACGTTGATGGCGGTCACCAAATTTCAGCAGTTCGAGCCCATACTGTTCAATTCGACCCGACTCTTGCCATAGGTCGCAGGGTTGGACCACAGGCATCAGCAGTTCAAGTGCGCCTGCCCGCGCCATCTCTTCTCGTACAACCTTTTCTACTTTTTTTAAGACCCGCAGTCCTGTGGGCAGCCATGTGTAGAGACCCGAAGAGACTTTTTTAATAAGGCCTGCACGGAGCATCAGCTGGTGGCTTATGACTTCAGCGTCGGTAGGGGTTTCACGAAGGGTGGAGAGGCAGTATTGGGATGTGCGCATGGGGTGTCTCGAGTATATAAACGGTATAAATGAAAACAGTGAGTGGTGTAAAAAATATTTGGGTGTTACGGGTTGCTATTACAGGTTGCTACAGGGGATATAACGAGAGAAGCCCCGATTAAGTCAAGCCCTCTAGAGTGACCCTTGAGGTTGACGAAAAAGGGGCTTCGCTCTGCCCAGCTTGAAGATAAAGATTCAAGCTGCAAAATCGTTGCTTAGGCTACCATATCCTTCAACTTCTTCAAAGGGCGAACTTTAACAACGTTGCGTGCTGGTTTGGCTTTGAAGGTGGTCTCTTCGCCGGTAAAGGGGTTGATGCCTTTACGGGCACGTGTCGCAGGTTTGCGAACAACCGTGACTTTCATTAAGCCGGGTAGAGTGAATTGGCCTGCCGCACGCTTCTTAACGTGACGCTCAATAAGGTCAGCCAGCTCATCTAAGACGGTTTGCACTTGCTTTTTAGAAAGCTCAGTACTCTCGGACAACTCGGTGAGCAGTTGAGACTTAGTTAAAGGCTCTGTGATCGCTTTTTTCGTGCTTCTCTTTGCTGGGGCTTTAGCCTTTGCTTTAGCTTTCACAGGGGCCTTTTTCGCGCTTTTCTTTCTAGCTGCCATCGTTCAAAATTCCTCATTAAAGTGTAAGTGGGTTAATTGTTAAGTTAAAAGTAACTAACTTAGTGGGTTTAGCGGAGTTTTATGACACCGGACGTGAATCCAATGG
>JAYPBG010000081.1:2530-7566 GCA_038124075.1 Gammaproteobacteria bacterium | reverse complement strand
ATATAGCAGGTGCCTCAACAGCGATTTCATCAGATTATGCACGTATAATAGAATGAATTCATATAAACTCAACTGCGTACATTAAATATATAAAGCCTTTTTTAAATTTGTCAGCTTTTTTTTGCTTTTTTTGGCTTTTTTTAGCTTGTTTGGGCTTGTTTGGGCTTGTTTGGGCTTGTTTGGGCTTAAAAATGGAAATGAAAGAGGGCGAAAGTAGGGAGGTTGTCAGTTTTTTTCAGTTGGCTCTGTTGAATGGGCTGTTTTTATCCCCATCTGCCTATGGGGGAAGGTGGCAGGGCGCACCGAGGCGAACCCAACAGCGAGCAGTAAGAGTGTAGGTTGGTGCAGATTGATGCATAGATGGTGGTGACATGGCCCTTTTTTAGGTTAAACTGTCGCCGACAAATGGTATGAGATCGTGTTTTAGGAGGCCAGTAGACAATGCCAATCTATGAGTATCGCTGTGATGCCTGTGGGCATGAGTTTGAAACTATTCAAAAAATGAGCGAAGATCCGCTGAAGGAGTGCCCTAAATGCCAGGCTCCCGAGCTCAAAAAGTTGATCTCTGCCGCTGCCTTCCGTTTAAAAGGGGGGGGTTGGTATGAGACAGACTTTAAAAAGGGTAAACAGAAGAACCTGTCGAAAGAGGAAAAAACTGGCTCTTCAGGTGGTTCTGGGAGCGGTTCCGAGAAGAGTGGCGGTTCGGCGGCCTCCAGTTCGCAGAGTAGCAGCGCAGCCAAGCCCGCAACCTCTTGATGCAGGTTGTGAGGTCAAAGAGCTAGGAGCGTTAAGGTTAAGGGTGAGGTCACCGGTGGTGTCTACGGTCGAGACGGTTGGCAAAACGCCAATTTTTTTGAGAAGTTACCCAAAAAATGGCCTTAATCCACTGAAAATGCTTAAACACGCTGGATAAATTTTTTTGAGTTGTTAATATTGCCGGTTAATAAAACAGGTCGCTGCAATTGGCTACACTGTTTGGGTTAACTTCCTGTCCAACCAATACTTAGATAAGGTTCAAGCTAATGCGCAGTCACTATTGCGGTCATGTTGATGAAGGGCTAATTGATCAAACCATTCAGTTATCAGGGTGGGTTCATCGGCGGAGGGATCACGGTGGCGTGATATTTTTAGATGTTCGTGATCGAGAAGGTATTGTTCAGGTTGTGATAGACCCTGATACCGAAGAGGCCTTTGCCACAGCGGAGCGTATTCGAAGTGAATATGTGATTCAAGTGGAAGGCCGCGTGCGCCCGAGACCTGAAGGTACGGTCAATGCTGAAATGCGAACAGGCAAGATAGAGGTTTTGGGAAAAACAGTCACAATTCTAAATGCTTCAGAGACCCCACCGTTTCAGTTGGATGAGTTTACCGATGTGGGAGAGGATATCCGATTAAAGCACCGTTACCTCGATCTACGCCGCCCAGAGATGGCTGATCGGCTGGTTATGCGGGCCAAGGTGACAGCACGCATTCGCCGTTCACTGGAGGATCAGGGCTTTTTGGATCTTGAGACACCGATTTTAACCCGTGCCACACCGGAAGGGGCAAGAGACTACCTTGTGCCCAGTCGCACACATGAGGCCGCATTTTTTGCGCTGCCGCAATCCCCACAGCTGTTTAAACAGCTGCTGATGGTCTCTGGTTTTGACCGCTATTATCAAATTGCAAAGTGCTTTCGAGACGAAGATCTACGCGCTGATCGCCAGCCTGAGTTTACTCAAATCGATATCGAAGCCTCTTTTATTGAAGAGTCCGATATCATGGCCATCAGTGAGACGATGATTAAGCAGCTGTTCCAAGAGGTTTTATCGGTTGAGCTGCCTGAATTTCCTAAAATGACCTATGCAGAGGCGATGCAACGCTTTGGCAGTGATAAGCCGGATCTGCGTATTCCCCTTGAACTGGTGGATGTAGGTGATTTAGTAGCCGATGCTGATTTTAGAGTGTTTTCGGGTCCGGCTCAGGACCCTAAAGGTCGAGTCGCTGCGCTGCGCGTGCCTGAAGGCAGTCGCTTAACTCGAAAAGAGATCGACAACTACACGAAGTATGTCGGTATTTACGGTGCTAAAGGGCTTGCTTATATTAAAGTAAACGACCCCGCTCAAGGCCGGGAAGGGTTGCAATCACCGATTGTCAAAAATCTTTCAGACAGTGCACTAGAAGGTATTTTGGCGCGCACCCAGGCTGAAGCCGGTGACCTTATTTTCTTTGGTGCTGATCGAGCTAAAGTAGTGAATGAGTCATTAGGCGCCTTAAGGGTTAAAATGGGCACCGATATGGGGCTTGTAAATCGTGACTGGGCACCGTTATGGGTCGTTGATTTTCCAATGTTCGAAGAGGATGATCGGGGCGGTTGGACCGCTTTGCATCACCCCTTTACTGCCCCTACGGTTGAGCCTGAAGCTCTGCGTGCTGCACCTGGAGAGGCGCTCTCGAGGGCCTATGATATGGTCTTAAATGGTGTGGAATTGGGTGGAGGCTCCATTCGTATTCATGCTCAAGAGATGCAGTCTGCCGTCTTTGATGTGTTAGGCATCAGTGAAGAGGCGTCGCAAGAGAAGTTTGGTTTCTTGTTAAGTGCATTAAAATATGGCTGCCCCCCTCATGGTGGACTGGCGTTTGGTTTGGATCGCTTAGTCATGCTGATGACGGGCGCTCAGTCGATTCGGGATGTCATTGCATTCCCTAAAACTCAGACGGCTGCGTGTGTGATGACGCAAGCACCCTCAGAAGTGGATGCGAAGCAGTTGCGTGAAGTGGGCATTCGTTTGCGTGAAAAGCAGGCTACTTCATAATACAGAGTTCTATCAAAAAACGGAGTCAGGTATATGGCGGGTCATAGTAAATGGGCAAATATCAAACACCGTAAAGCGGCGCAAGATGCAAAGCGGGGAAAAATATTTACAAAGCTCATTCGTGAAATTACGGTGGCAGCACGTCTGGGCGGTGGGGTTGTAGAAGATAACCCACGCTTGCGTGCTGCTGTCGATAAAGCGTTGGGTGCCAACATGACGCGAGACACCATTGACCGTGCAATAAAACGGGGTGCCGGTGCAGATGATGCGGATAACCTGGAGGAGCTGACCTATGAAGGTTATGGCCCTGGGGGGGTTGCCATTTTGATTGAGGCTATGACCGATAATCGAAACAGAACTGTGGCTGAAGTTCGGCACGCGTTTAGTAAGGCTGGCGGCAACCTCGGAACAGATGGCTCCGTTGCTTACCTATTTTCCACTCAAGGGGAGATCAGCTTTGAACCGGGTGCCGATGAAGAGGCGATTTTGGAGGTTGCATTAGAGGCCGGTGCCGATGATATTGTCAGTCATGAAGATGGCTCGATCGATGTTGTGACCCCTTTTGATCAATTTATGACAGTAAAAGAGGCGTTGGTGGCGGCAAACTTTACACCTATAAATGCGGAGGTCACAAAAACAGCATCGGTGCAGGCCCCGTTGGATGAAGCCACTGCTGAAAAAGTGCTACGCTTGATAGATCGTTTAGAGGATTTAGACGATGTGCAAAACGTCTACTCCAATGCCGATATTTCGGCAGACATTATGGAAAAACTACTAGGATAATAATACGCTAACGGATGGCAATTATTTTGGGGATCGACCCCGGTTCTCGTATTACAGGGTATGGTGTTATTGCCTGGAATGGTAATCGTGTCTCGTTTGTTGATTGCGGCATGATCAAACCCGATGCGGAGCCTCTTCCTGAAAGACTTCAGTTTATCTACCACCAAATCGCACACATTATTGAAGAGTATCAGCCCGAGCAGATGGCGATTGAACAGGTGTTTCTCTCTCGTAATGCCGATTCAGCGCTTAAATTAGGTCAGGCTCGGGGCGTTGCTATGGTCAGTGGAATTAATAAAGGGTTGCCTGTGAGCGAATACTCGGCTCGGCAAGTCAAGCTGAGCGTTGTGGGAAAAGGGAGTGCCGATAAAGAGCAGGTTCAGTTTATGATCTGCCGATTGTTGAACCTTCCTGAAGCACCTCAAGCCGATGCAGCCGATGCTTTAGGTATAGCGCTTTGTCATGCGTTTACTCAACAAGGATTAAAGCGGATAGGGGAAGGGAGTGGTGTTGCGCCCGGTGTATTAAAGCGCAGCCGCTCTGTCAGGCGTGGGCGTATGCGCACTGTGGATCAGTAGCTTTGAAGAATTGGATATTATAGGAAATGTGCCATGATCGGTCGACTTGTCGGTGAACTTATTGAGTCTCAACCGCCTTTAATATTGATGGATGTCGGAGGAGTGGGTTATGAGCTTTCTGCTCCCATGTCAACTTTCTACGCATTGCCGGAACTGGGGGGGAAAATTACACTCTATACTCACTTAGTGGTGCGAGAAGATGCTCAAGCGCTGTACGGCTTTGCGTCGAGTCGTGAGAAGTCGCTGTTTCAAATTTTGATTAAGGCGAACGGCGTTGGGCCTAAATTGGCGCTTGCGATTATGTCTGGCATTGATACCGATGAGTTTGTCAGCTGTATCCATGCCGGAGATTCTGCTGCTTTGGTGCGCATACCGGGCATTGGAAAAAAGACAGCAGAGCGTTTAGTTATCGATCTTGGTGATCGCTTGAAAGAGTGGCGTTACAGTGTGAGTCCGGTTGATATGACAGCGTCAGCCCCCTCAACCGCTTCGAATAAACATGATGAGGCACCAGAACGGGGTGAAACAGCGGCACAACCGGATCGATATCAGATGCGCAAAGATGCTGAAAGTGCGCTTATGTCGCTTGGTTACAAACCGAATGATGCTGAAAAAGCGGTGGGCCGAGCGTTGAAAGCCAGTGAAGAGTTAGGTGAAGCCGTGAGCCGAGAGGTGCTGATTCGATTGGCCTTGCAGAGCATGGTAAAGAAAACGGTAGCGGTGTGAGTGGTGAGAGAGGTGAGAGTGGTATAGCGATTTATGGATATAACAGAACGCATGGTTGGGCAGTTGCCGCAATCAAACGAAGAGGCGATCGATCGTGCTATTCGTCCTACGCGCCTATCCGATTATACAGGCCAACAGACGGTCTGCGACCAGA
>JAYPBG010000081.1:0-2480 GCA_038124075.1 Gammaproteobacteria bacterium | reverse complement strand
GCCCGTGCCCGCAGTGAAGCACTTGATCACACCTTAATTTTTGGTCCACCTGGACTTGGGAAAACCACCTTGGCCAATATTATTGCTAATGAGATGCAGGGCCAGATGAAAGCGACTTCGGGCCCCGTACTGGAGAAAGCGGGTGATTTAGCGGCGCTGTTGACAAACCTAGAGCAGGGCGATGTGCTCTTTGTTGATGAGATTCACCGTTTGAGTGCCTCAATAGAGGAGATACTCTACCCTGCGATGGAAGATTATCAGCTTGATATTATGATTGGTGAGGGGCCTGGAGCGCGTTCGATCAAAATTGATATTCCACCTTTCACGTTGGTGGGGGCCACAACACGAGCGGGCCTGTTGACATCGCCTCTGCGAGACCGTTTTGGAATTATTCAGCGGCTTGAGTACTATAATATTTCTGACTTAGCCACCATTGTTGAGCGTTCTGCTCATATTTTAGGTGTGAAAATTGAATCGACCGGTGCTGCAGAAATTGCTCGCCGCTCGCGAGGCACGCCGCGAATTGCCAACCGTCTTTTACGGCGCGTGCGCGATTATGCAGAAGTGAAACATCAAGGTGTGATAACCGCAGAGGTGGCGGATCTGGCGCTGGGAATGCTGGATGTTGATCGCATAGGCTTTGATGCTATGGATCGACGTCTGCTATCGACATTAATTGAGCGGTTTGATGGTGGGCCTGTCGGGCTTGAGAGTTTGGCGGCGGCCACCAGTGAGGAATCAGGCACATTGGAAGACGTGATTGAACCCTACTTGATTCAGCAGGGTTTTATCGTTCGCACACCGCGTGGCCGCATGGCGACAAAACAGGCCTACCTGCATTTAGGTTTTGCATTTGAAGGAGAAGCGCATGAGCAGTGAATTAACCGCATTCGAGATTGTTATCAATGCCAGCCTACCTGTTCAGCTTGTTATGTTGCTGTTGGTGATGGTCTCGGTACTTTCATGGGGCGTTATTTTTAGAAAGGCGGCTGAATATCGAGAGGCGCGTCGTGCGATCTCTGTTTTTGAAGAGCGCTTTTGGTCGGGTATCGACCTGAGCCGACTCTATGTGCAAGTCAATGGGCAGCCCCATGTAAACAGTGGGCAGGAGAATATTTTTCGTGCTGGCTTTAAAGAGTTTGCGCGTTTGAGTCAGCAGTCGGGCACTGATGGCGATGCGGTGATGGAGGGTACTGAGCGCGCGATGCGGGTTGCTCTCTATCGATAGCAGGAGACGTTGGAAAATCAGCTCCCTTTTCTGGCAACGGTCGGATCGACCAGCCCTTACGTTGGGTTGTTTGGTACGGTGTGGGGCATTATGAACTCCTTTTTGGCGCTGGCTCAGCAGAACCAAGCCACGCTGCAGGTGGTGGCGCCTGATATTGCTGAGGCACTGATTGCGACGGCGATCGGCCTGTTTGCGGCCATACCGGCTGTGATTGCGTTCAACCGGTTTAACAGCCATACGGAGCAACTGATCAATGCGTACAATATTTTTGCCGATGAGTTTTCAAGCATACTGCATCGCAAAGCCCACTCAAATGAGCATGCCGCATAGTGATCTCAAGAGAGTGATCCATAAATAGATAGGATGATAAAATGAAGCCGCTTCACTATCGCCGAAAGTCTATGTCAGAGATCAATGTAGTGCCTTATATTGATGTTATGCTGGTGCTGCTGGTTGTCTTTATGGTAACGGCACCGCTGTTGACGCAAGGCCTTAATATTGAGTTGCCCGATGAAGCAGGGGAGCCGATTCAAAAAGAGCAGGACCCTGTTGTGGTATCGGTCGATGCCGAAGGGCGCTACTATTTAAATATTTCTGAAACACCTAACAAGCCGTTGGCGCTGTTGCAGATACAAGATCGAATCAATAAACTGTTAAACAGCCGCCCTAATCTGCCTGTATTGGTGGAGGGGGATGCGAAGGTTGCATACGGTGATGTGATCCGTTTAATGTCAGCCCTTCAACGTGCGGGTACCCCTAATGTAGGCCTCGTGACGGAGCCCAGTGGTAGTGCGGGGCAGAGCAGTAAAGATCAAGGGCAAGAGTAGGCCCTATCCGATGAATAAACAGAATACCCTCAACGATCAACGCAGTATATTGCTGAAGCGAAAAGGCATGCCGGTCTTCGTCAGTGCGCTGTTTCATCTGCTGTTGTTGCTGATCGGTTGGTTTGGGCTACCGGATGCTGTTCATCATGTGCAGCCACTGATGACACCAAACTATATCAGTACGGTTATTGTTGAAAAACCGGTGCTTGAGCCTAAACCAAAGCTTAAACCAGAGCCCAAACCAGAGCCCAAACCAGAGCCTAAACCAAAGCCTAAACCAAAGCCTAAACCAGAGCCTAAACCAAAGCCTAAACCTGAGCCCAAACCTGAGCCCAAACCTGAGCCCAAACCTGAGCCCAAACCAGAGCCTAAACCAGAGCCTAAACCAGAGCCTAAACCAGAGCCTAAACCAGAGCCTAAACCAG
>JAYPBG010000080.1:11856-12492 GCA_038124075.1 Gammaproteobacteria bacterium | reverse complement strand
CCTTATTAACACCGGTTGCAAAAGCCTTCCTGACCGACCGAGGTTTGGATGCGGCCGTTCTAGGACAGCAAGTTTTCGGAGGCCACGGCTTTATTCGAGAGTGGGGCGCAGAGCAGCTGGTGCGTGACGTGCGTATTGCACAGATCTATGAAGGCACCAACGGCATTCAGGCGCTCGACTTGATGGGGCGTAAAACGGTACGCAGTGGCGGCCAACTCTTCAAAGTCTTTGCCGATGATGTAAACGCCTTCGTTGCAGAACATGAAGGCAACAGCGCGCTGGCCGAGTTCTTAGAGCCGGTGAAGTACGGCATGGGGCTTCTGACAGACGCGACTGAGTTTGTGGTCGCAGGCTCAAAAGAGAACCCAGACCTCATCAACGCCGCTGCGGTTGACTACTTGGATCTCTTTGGTTATGTGGCCTATGCCTATATGTGGGCACGCATGGTTGAGGTCGCCCTTGGTGGCGTTGAGGGCGGCGAAGCGGACTTCTACGGCGCTAAACTGACCCTGGCACGCTTCTATCTCAGCAAGCTCTTTCCAAAAGTCGATGCGTTAAGCAAATCGATAAAAGGTGGCGCAGAGCCAGTGATGGCACTCGAAGAGGCGCTCTTTTAATGGTGCTGCTTTTTCAGTA
>JAYPBG010000080.1:5375-11846 GCA_038124075.1 Gammaproteobacteria bacterium | reverse complement strand
CAGCACCTGTGTCGGCCATAAAGTGTAAGCCATCAATACACGGCACAGAAACGACACAGAAATAAGAAAAAAACGACAGAAAAGCGAGAAAGAAACGAGAAAGAATTGAGAAAGAAACGAGAAAGAATTGATAAAAAAGTCATAAAAAAATCATAAAAAAGTCATAAATAAGCCATAAATAAGTCATGCAGTAAGCTCCGATCATGGCCTATACCTAGGTTCATTGCTAAACTTAAGGGTATAAGCGACCGGCCTATGGACACTGGTCCTCTCAATTAAATCGATAGTATTGGGAAATCTGTGCGTATGAAAAAGTCACTGAAAGCGATAGAGCAAGCCATTAACAATGCCGAAAACTTCGACTCATGGCGTGCAGCCTGTTTAGAGTACGATCGCCTCTCAGGTGCCGAAGAGTGGAAACACGATGACGCCTCCCCATACTATGACTACCCCCTAATACGTATGCGACTCAATGAGTTAAAGCAGGCGCGTGAACGTCAAGATTATGAACAGCTCGTGTTTAACCTTCATGAAGGGCTGCATGGCAACCTAGGCAACATCGCGAACCCATCCATCTACAATTTTGCGCGTTATGGCACCAAACGGCTCATCAACGCCTACTTAGAAGAGGTCTCCTCGGCCCTTAACTACCTCTGTGACAATGACTTCCCAGGCTTCTCTCTGCAGCGCAAACTGGAGTTCTTCCGCAGCACCTCGCAAGCCTTTGGCTCATCCGCACTGCTATTGAGCGGGGGCGCAGGCTTGGGGCTCTTCCATTTGGGGGTGATCAAAGCGTTATGGGAAAACCGTATCCTGCCCACGGTCATGTCAGGCTCCAGTGCTGGCTCATTAATGGCCTCTGTGTTGGGCACGCACACCGATGATGAGTTAGCGACCATCTTCGATCCCGAATACCTCTTTGTCGAAGCCTTCCGAATGGTCGGTTGGAAAGGGATACTCAAAGGCAAACCGCTGCTGCGTGGCGATCAGCTTGAGACCTGCGCCGAGCAGAATATCCTCGACCTCACCTTTGAAGAGGCCTATAAGCGGACCGGGCGTTACATCAACATACCGGTCTCACCGGCCGACCCACACCAAGAGGCGAGGGTCTTAAACGCGAAAACCTCGCCCAACGTCCTGGTGCGTAAAGCAACACTGGCCTCCTGTGCCATACCCGGCATATTTCCCTCGGTCACGTTATGGGCGAAAAACATAAAAGGTGAAAAAGTCCCCTATATTCCCAGCCGAAAATGGGTGGATGGCTCCATTAAAAATGATCTCCCCTTCAGCAGGCTCTCAAGGCTCTACGGTGTCAACCACACCATTGTCAGTCAAACCAACCCCCACATATTGCCGTTTCTATCGCGTAACGACCGCAAGAATGGCCTGCTCTATATGGCGCGCGATATGCTGGTCAGCAACTTCAGCCTCAACGCGGGCTTGGGCCTCGACTACCTACGCAATCACGTCAAACGTAACGACGTCGCGCTTGTCATCGATAAAGCCCACGCCATCGTCTCACAACGCTATCAAGGCGATATTAATATTGTCCCACCCCGCCAGCCCACCAACGTGCTGCGCATCTTAAAAAACGCCACCCGCAACGAGATCGAACGCTTCATTCAAATGGGCGAACGCTCCACCTGGCCACGAATCGAGATGATCAAAAACACCACCATGATCTCTCGCACCTTTGAAACCTGCTTAGCGCGATTGGAGGACCAAGAAAAAAAGCGCTTAGAGCGAGGCTATCTAGTGGCGGTTAGCTAATAGCTCACAGAACAAGAAAAAAACAGTTTGATCGTATCGCGATCAAACTCAACCCCCATAAAAAAATTATTAAAAAAACGATAAAAAACTCTAAATAAAAAGAGCGCGAATCTCTTTACAGACTAAAAATCCTCAACTAAATATTAAATCACCCTTACAAAACAGCCGAGTACTATCTAACACTGTCCTATAACCGAAATAACTTTTAAATAAAGGTGGGCGGTAGCGTGGCTAAAACGAATTGATCCTTAAGCGTACCTTTCAGAAAAGATGAATCAAACATTTTTAAAAATATTAAAAATAGGCATGTTGTCTCTAACACTGCCTGTGACCGCATTCGCATTTCAGCCAACGCCCGCACAGATAGAGCAATTCAAAAGCCTCTCTCTGAATGAGCAAAAAGCGCTGGCGGCATCGATGGGGATTGAGATCCCCGCAGGTTTAAATGGCGGAGCAACCGGCTCTCCCATTACATCGCCAGAAACCGTTATGCCAAGAGAGGTTCAAGCGGTTGGTCAGTACGGCGCGCATCAGGATGAAGAGAAAGAGCAACAGAAAAAAACTGATAAACAAGCTGAGAAACAAGATGAAAAAGATAGCGCACACAACGTCGATGCAAGCATCGCTTCACTGCAACCCTTCGGCTACGATCTCTTTGCCGGCACACCCAGCACCTTTGCACCCGCCACCGATATACCCGTACCGGTCAACTATGTCATAGGCCCAGGCGATACCATTGTTATTCAGCTCTACGGAAAAGAGAACGCCACACACGAGTTGATCGTCACCCGCGAAGGCATTATACAGTTCCCAGGCATCGGCCCCATCTCAATAAACGGCCTTGATTTTGCCGAGCTGCGCGAACGGATCAACAACCTCGTCAGCGAACAGATGATCGGCGTAAAAGCGAGTGTCACCATGGGCGCGCTGCGCTCCATACACGTCTTTGTGTTAGGCGAAGCCTATCGACCCGGCACCTACACCATCAGCTCACTCTCCACCATGACCCACGCACTCTTTGCCAGCGGCGGGATAAAAACCATTGGCTCACTGCGCAATATTCAATTAAAACGCAGAGGCGAAACCGTCGCAACGCTCGACCTCTATGATCTCCTGCTAAAAGGCGATACCTCCAACGACCTGCACCTTCTACCCGGTGATGTGATCTTTATCCCCACCGTCGGCACCACCGCCGCCGTCGCTGGAGAGGTAAGACGCCCTGCAATCTACGAATTAAAAGGCAAAACCTCCGCAGATTCTCTGATCGCCCTTGCCGGCGGTTACCAACCCACCGCATACCCAAACGCCTCGCGCATTGCACGGATCGATCGACAAGGTAACCGAACCGTTGTCGACATCAATCTAAACAGCGAAAAAGGCAAAAAGAGCAACCTGCGCAACGGCGATGTCATCAGTGTCTACTCCGTGCTGGATAAACTGGAAAACATCGTACTCCTATCGGGGCATGTGCATCGCCCTGGCTATTTCACCTGGCGAAAAGGGATGCGCGTCAGTGATGTGATTCACTCCGTAAGCGACCTAAAAACAAACCCGGACCTCACCATCGGTTTAATCAAACAGAAAAGCGGCGCAGAGCAGCGCATCTCCTTTAAGCACTTTAATCCACGCCGTCTGTTAAAAGCAAAAGCCGCGAAGAAAACACCCTATAATCCACGGTTAAAACCTCGTGATGAGATCATCCTGTTTGAAGCAGGCAGCGAAGCACGCATCGAACAGCTCGCTCCTTATATTAAACAACTTGAACTTCAAACCCGTAACGCGCAGCAACCCAATACCGTTACCCTAGCGGGGAGTGTAAAAGCCCCCGGCACCTACCCACTCACAAAAAATATGAACAGCAAACAGCTGATCGCTCTCGGGGGGGGATTAACGCAAAGTGCACGCAACGGCCAAGCCCTACTGATAACGCATACCGACCGCGCCGCCCGATACGAAGTGAGTTCCATTCAACTGACAGAAGGCGCACTGTTAACACAATCCATGTCAGCAGGCAGCACACTGTTGATCTTAAATAATGAGAGCCCCGCTGCACGAAAAGCGTTATTAGAACCCTTGATCGATGAGATCTTATCACAAAGCTGGCACGGCGAACCTGCTCCGGTGATTACCGTTGATGGCCCAGTTCGTTTTCCAGGAAACTACCCCTACATCGAGGGGATGGAGATCAGCGATTTGATCACGTTAGCGGGCGGCCTGCGCGAAGAGGCCTACCTCTTCTCAGCAGAGGTGACCCGCAGACACATCGATGTGGGCAGCCGATTTGAAGTACGGCATCACAACCTGGATTTAGGCAATGCCGATGAGCGCGGACTGCACTACCCACTGCAAGCGCGTGACAAAGTGGTGGTCAAACAGATCCCAGAGTGGGGTGAGACGATAAGCGTATCCATACAAGGTGAAGTGCGTTTTCCAGGCATTTATCCAATTGTCCGGGGCGAGACGTTGGTTGAGCTGATAGAGCGTGCCGGTGGTTTAACAGATGAAGCGGATCCCCTCGGCGCTGTTTTCCTGCGAGAGAGCTTAAAAGAGAAAGAGGCGAAAGCGTTAGAGGAGTATAAAGAGCAGCTCGAAGCCGAGATAGTACGTTTAGAGCAGGAGGCTGCATCATCTACCGATGAGATCGCCGAGAAGAAGGCAGCCAACGCGAAACTGCTAGAGAATTTAGATGATGCCGAGGCACTGGGTAGGCTGGTGATTAATTTGCCTCAGATGCTAGAGGGGCAGCGTGATTCACTGGTATTGCGCGAGAATGATGAGCTGACAATTCCTGGGTTAATACAGGAGGTGTCGATCTTAGGTGAGGTGCATCAACCGACTTCCTATCTTTATGAGCGTGGGATTAATGCGAAAGCGTATTTGAAGTTGAGTGGTAATGTAACTAGGAATGGGGATGCGAAAAGGGCGTATTTGATCAGTCGAGCGGGTACGGTGAAGCCGTTGAGGAAGTGGCAGGTGCTTTGGTTTAAAGGGTATAACAAGGTGAATGCTGGGGATACGATTGTTGTGCCAGTGGATGCGGATAAAATCAGTACGTTGAGTTATTGGATGCAGGCGAGTCAGGTGCTGTTTCAGTTGGCGACGACGGCGGCGGCGTTGGAGACGGTGGGGGCTTTGTGATTGATGGAGTGGTACTGTTGTTCTGTGATAAGAGCGCATTTAGGCTCGTAAGAGCGTTCCCGTATCAACGATAGATTAAACCGGAATCTAAAATGACATTTATTAATAGCTCTGACCAATCGAAAAGTTTGCGGCAGCAGCTTGATCAGATATCAGAAAAGCTTAATTTTTTAGATCAAGAACCTCGAAATAGTCAGTTTGAAGAATATCAGTTTAATGTTTGGTCTCAGTTTCAGGTTCTATGGCGAGCGCGGATATTTTTTCTATTATTGTTGTTTTTTTTTATTGTTATTAGTTTTTTTTATGTGTTAAATCAGTCCAATATATACAGAGCTACAGTTCTAGTCGTAAGCTCACAGGATAGCCATGGTCCAGGTTTTTCACATATTGCAGGGCAATTAGGTGGTTTTGCAAATATCGCAGGCTTTGGAATTAAAAGTGACGGGGATGCAGAAATAACGTTAGCGCTTGAAATATTGAGTTCGAGAAAATTTTCTATGCAGTTTTTGACTAAGCATAATTTGCTACCTGAATTATTAGCTGTTAAGGGATGGGATGAAGATAAGAAGCGCCTCGTTTATGATGCTTTAATGTATGATGATATGCAAGATGAATGGCGAAATATAGAAGGAGCAAGTAAATGGTTCTCAAGTTATGAGATTCATAAAAAGTACCTTCGTGCTGTAAGTTATGTTAGAAATAAATCAACTGGATTTGTTTCTATATCGGTAGAGCATTTATCTCCCGATGTTGCAAAAAAGTGGCTTGATTTAATAATTCCTGAAATCAACTCGGTGCTTAGAGAAAAAGAATTAGTGGAGGCGAAGAAAAGTATTGAGTATCTTGAGGTTCAATTGTCTAAAACGTCTGTAGCTGATATGCAGTCTGTTTTCTATCAATTGATAGAGGAGCAACAAAAGAAAGCTATGCTTGCAGAGATAAAATACGATTATGTTTTTTCAGTGATTGATCCACCAAACCGACCTGAAAAGGTATACAGGCCAAATAAACCACTGCTATTACTTATATTAACGGCAACGAGTGTCATGGTTACGGCATTAATTATACTGGTAGGAGCTAGGTTGTTAAGATCGAAGCGTTTGTTGAAGATTGATTCAGAATATCATGGAGAAAATGTATGAAGGACCTTCGCCGTAAGAGAATACTGGTTACTGGGGGCGCTGGGTTTTTAGGGTCGCACCTTTGTGAGCGACTTCTAAAAGAAGGAAATGATGTAATTTGTTTGGATAATTTCTACACGGGAGCTAAGGATAATATTGCGCACCTTTACGATAATAAATACTTTGAAGTGCTACGTCATGATGTTACTTTCCCCCTTTATGTGGAGATTGATGAAATCTACAATTTGGCCTGTCCGGCGTCCCCTGTTCATTATCAAAATGACCCCGTTCAAACGACCAAAACTAGTGTACATGGTGCAATCAATATGCTAGGTCTTGCCAAGCGAACAAAAGCTAGAATATTTCAAGCATCAACTAGTGAGGTTTATGGTGATCCTACATTACATCCCCAGACAGAATCATATTGGGGTAATGTTAATCC
>JAYPBG010000080.1:3995-5365 GCA_038124075.1 Gammaproteobacteria bacterium | reverse complement strand
ACATTAAAGTTGCTAGAATATTTAACACTTATGGTCCTCGAATGCATCCAAATGATGGAAGGGTCGTTTCAAATTTCATTGTTCAAGCATTGAAAAATGAAAATATTACTCTTTATGGGGACGGAATGCAAACAAGATCATTCTGTTATGTAGATGATCTGATTCAAGCAATTGTAACCTTTATGAAGTCAAAGGATGAAATAATTGGTCCAATAAACTTGGGTAACCCTATAGAGTTTACGATCAGGGGGTTGGCTGAGTTGGTTGTTTCACTTACTAATTCGAGGGCAAAAATAGAATATAAGCCTCTTCCAGCTGATGATCCAAAGCAGCGGCAGCCTAATATAGATACAGCGAAAAAAAGTCTAGGTTGGGAGCCTCAAATAGGTTTGGAAGAAGGCCTTGTGAAAACAATAACTTACTTTGAGAACTTATTATCGGGAGTTATATGACTGCAATGTCAATTTTATTTTCGAGGTTTTTAAGGGTGACCTTCGGAGTAGGTGCCGTTGAATATGCAAGAAGGATAAAAAAAAGATGTAGGATTGTGTTTCTACGTTTGCTAACAAAAAGTAAGGTTTTGTCAAAGATTTATGTCGTATTTTTTAGTGATGCTTATGACCACGAGGTGGTGGCGGTACTAGAGGGGCAGCTCGGATTTGAAAAAAATAGAGTGTCGTCTGATAAGACGAATTATCAGTTGCGCCGAGCAGTGCATTGCCTAGAAAAAGGGCTGATAATGAAAAAAAGGCGAGGTGTTTTTGCACTTGATTATATACGTGACGCTGTCAATGGTTTTAAGTCAGGTGTCCAAAAAGGAGGAGACAGGGATGAGTTGGTATGGGCAAGTAGTGTTATGCAGGAGTACTTCAGAGTGACAGATGCTCATCCTGTAATTGATCGAGCAGAGCGAATTTATCTATCTGTACCATTTGAAATATCGGAAGTAGAAAAAAGAAAAAATAACTCGCCTTATACACGAGTTTTGAGTGGTTCTTCCCCGGTATCATTTGAAAGCTTAGAAAATTTGGCTTGGCGTCGTCGATCCGTCAGGTGGTATAAGGAAGAAAAGGTGCCTAGAGAAAAAATAGACAAAGCATTGAAAGTGGCCTTGCTTTCTCCAAGTGCGTGTAATAGGCAACCTATACAATTTAGAATATTTGATACGCGTAAATCAATAAATGAAATAGGTCAATTACCTCCAGGTGCGAATGGCTTTGTACACAACATACCAGTTTTAGCAGTTGTAATAGGTAGATTACGAGCATATCCATATCCTAAGGATCGTCACGTTATCTATATTGATGCTGGTCTTGCCGCTATGTCGTTTATGTTTGCCCTTGAAACTCAGGGGCTATCATCTTGTGCGA
>JAYPBG010000080.1:0-3985 GCA_038124075.1 Gammaproteobacteria bacterium | reverse complement strand
GATATACCTAAATTGGAGAAGAAGCTAGATGAGAAATTGTTATTAGATCAGGATGAGCGTGTGGTTATGTTTAGATCTATAGGTTTTCCCGATGAGCATGAGAGGGTTCCAGCCTCGAAAAAGCAGTCATTGGATCAGATTAGAGTTTATGCTGATAGTTAATTTATGATTATCGGTAAAAGCACATTGCGTATCGCCAATGGTTACAAAGCTACAGCCGCAAAAAACTCTCTTTGGTACATTGTTGCTAGGTTGGTAGAGCTTTTAATTAATTTTTATGTAATTACGTTGTTGGCAAGGTATTTAGGAAGTCAAGGTTTTGGCGTGTATAGCTATACGCTTGCTTGTGTAGGTATTATGGTTCCATTATCTACACTCGGGGTAAATTCAATACTATCGAGAGAGATTGTCAAAGGTGCCAATCCGTATGAAATTCTGGGAACCGGTATTTTGGTACGAGTGATAGGAGTCGTGCTAATTTTAGTGCTTGCTCTACCATTTATACAGTATTTTCCAGTTGGAGAATATGATGTAACTAGTTTTGTGCTCCTGCTGATGGTGAGTGAAGTCCTTAAATCATTTTCAATTTTTAGTTATTGGTTTGAAGCAGAAAATAAGGGAAGAGATGTAGCAATAGTAAGAATATGTGCCGTGTTTATTGGTGCGATAGTTAAAATAATACTGGTGAATAATAATTGCGAATTAAAATATATAATTTCAGCTAGTGTTCTTGATGGTGTGATTTTGGCTTTGTTTTGGTCGTTTGCATTCTGCAAGCAAGTATCCAGTATATTTAAATTACGTATTTCATTTCGTCTCGGTTTAAACCTGGTAAAAGTGTGCTTTCCATTGCTTCTATCCAGTTTTACCGCAGTAATATATCTTAAGTTGGATCAGCTTATGATAGGCCGGATGATGGGAGAGGTTCCCGTCGGGATATATGCCGAGGCAGCTAGGCTGTCGGAGGTATGGTATTTTATGCCAGTAGCTATAGTTACAGCAGTCTTTCCTTTTCTGATTAGAGATAGAAAGGATGATCCAGGACAGTATAACAAGAAAAAACAAGATCTTTTCAGTTTACTGATTTGGATGTCCATCGTAGTGGCAACTTTAACGACATTGGTTTCATCCACACTAATACAGTTGTTCTTTGGTGATTTGTATAATGCTGCTTCAGATATTCTAGTAATACATGTTTGGGGTGGCGTTTTTATGTCTGTGCGAGCACTTTTTAGTAAGTTGCTTATAGTTGATGATGAATTCATGTTGTCCCTGGTTTCGCATGGTTTGGGTGCTATTGTTAATGTGCTGCTCAATCTTGAGTTGATTCCATTGTGGGGGCTCGAAGGAGCGGCAATAGCTAGCGTTATATCCTATGCTTTTTCTGGTCTTTTTGTTTTTCTAATGTTTAGTAAAACACGAGCTAATGCTGTAATGTGTTTGATTTCTTTTTTTACCCCTGTTAGTTGGGTCAGGAAAATGGTTCAGAGAGAGGTGAAAGGTCTAGTATGATCGTGGAAATAAAAGGTACTCAGTTCTCGAATAAAGGAGCAGAATTGATGCTGCATGCAATTTTAAATAAAATAAGAGAAGAGTTTCCTTGCGCCAAAATTGTTTTATCCCCTGCGGAATTTTGTAGCTATCTAGATAGGGCGAAAGTTGGTGCGTACCAGAAAATATGGTTTTCAAAATGTGGGTATCCGATTAGTATATATCTTGAAAAAATAATTCATAGAAAAATCAAAGATCGTTATGGGCTGATCGGTCATAGTGATGTTGATGTTATATTAGATGCGTCGGGTTTTGCTTACAGTGATCAGTGGGGGAGAGGAGAGCTCCATAAAACTGCTATTTCTTATGAGTATGCCAAGAAGAATGGTGCATTAGTTATTGTCCTACCGCAGGCTTTAGGGCCATTTGAACAGGACGGAGTAAAGGTGTCGGCGTTAAGGATGCTTAGTTCCTGTGACCTAATTTTTCCTAGAGATGAACTATCTAAGCGCTATGTGGATGATATTGTTGGCTCTAAGTCCAGTGTAACGCAGTCCCCTGATTTTACATGCCTTCAGCCAGGTTTGTTTCCGAAAGACCAGTGCTATTTTGAAGATAAAATATGCGTTATTCCAAATAGCAGGATGCTGGGCATGTCATCTAAAGAGGATGGTGCTGCTTATATTCCTTACCTTGCTAATATAATCGAAATTATAAAATATAGAGCGCGCGACTGCTTTATACTTTTGCATGAGGATGGTGAAGATCAGGGGGTGGCAGACTATATAAGTAATAAATTAGATACAGATATCGATATTATATCTGAAAAGTGTCCGTTGAGAATTAAAGGGATTATTGGTTCGTCGTATGGTGTAATCAGCTCTCGCTATCATGGAATAGTAAGTGCTCTGACGCAAGGAAAGATAGCTTTGGCTACAAGTTGGAGTCATAAATATCAATTACTATTTGATGAGTTCGGTTTTTCAGATGGTGTGCTCAATATTGGAAATAATAGTGAAATAAATCATAAGTTGGATTACTTGCTGTGTCCTGAAAAAAAAGAAGCTATGGAAAAACTATTAAAAGAACGCGCTTTGCTTTATAGGGAAAAAGCGATAGTGATGTGGGATACAGTTTTCGATTTGATTAGAGGCTCTGCTAAGGATAAAATGCAGGCTGCTGAGGTGGGTGTATGAAAACCATTTTAAGAAAAGCTCGTAAAGAGGTAAAGCGCTTTTGCTATTCAGTTGGAGATCAAAGAAAGTGCCCCCTTTGCGGTTGGAGGGGATCCCAGTTTTTGCCAAGAACTAATCCAAGAAAACATAAGTATGATTCAATTTGTCCAGTTTGTGGTTCTCTTGAGCGTCATAGGCTTGCTTATTTGGCTTTGAAAAAAGATTTAAAAAGAGTAGGATCGACTTTGCATTTCGCACCAGAAAAACTTATTGAAGTATGGTTGAGGCGGATATCAAATACTTATATATCAGGTGATCTTAGTCCTGGTATGGCGATGAAGCAAATGGATATTACGTCGATAGATGAACAAAGTGGAAGTTTTGATTTAGTATGGTGCTCCCATGTGCTTGAACATGTAGTTAACGATAAGAAAGCGATGAAGGAGCTTTATAGAGTGACGCGTGATGGTGGAAAGTGTGTCGTGCAAGTTCCAATTTGGCGAGAAATAACCTATGAAGACAGCTCCAAGTCAACCGATGAAGAGCGCGAACAAGCGTTTTATCAGAGAGATCATGTTCGTCTTTATGGGCGTGATATTAAAGAAAAGCTTGGTAATGCTGGGTTTAATGTTGTGATGAGGTCGACATATGACTTTGATCCTAAGGATATATCTTATTATTCCTTAAATCATATTTCTACCAATGAGATATTTATTTGTGAGAAAGTAACCTCTACTCTTGGTGTGGAGTAAAAGATTGAATATTATTCTAGTAACAGCGATCTATTCTCCACAAGTTGGTGGTCCCTCAGTCTATGCAAGTGATGTTTCAAAAAAACTTCGTAATAGAGGACATAAAGTCGAGATTATTACATTAAGTGAAGGGCCTGAAGAGTTTGGTGTTGTTAGGGTTGGAAAGGTATTGCCGAGAATTAAATATATTAGAGGGCTTCTTCAGCATATAAATGTGTTTAGGGTGCTTTTTAGGCGGGTTGTGAAAATGCCGGCGGATGTGATTTATGTTCAAACACCAGGTTACATGGGTGCAATCGTCGCTTTAGTTGGAAAGCTACGTGGTATCCCTTTTGTTCTAAGATTTCCTGGGGATACAGCTTGGGAGCGTGCTTATGCGTCTGGAGAGACTAAAAAAACACTTCATGAATTCCTAAAATTTCCAGAAGGTGGAATTGCGATAAGAAAAATGCTTGCGATACAGAAATATGTAATTAAATCTGCAACTAGAATAGTTGTTCCCTCAATTTATATGCAAAAGGCACTGGTATGTTATTACGATGCTTGTGTGAATAAGGTACATATAAT
>JAYPBG010000079.1:0-12510 GCA_038124075.1 Gammaproteobacteria bacterium | reverse complement strand
GAGCAGCCCCAAGGGGATGGTGAGTGTGATATCTTTAAGGTTATTGCCGCTGGCACCGCTCAGAACTAAAAGGCGATCCTGGTCAATGACGGTGCGCTTTTCTGGAATAGATATCTGCTTCTCACCAGAGAGGTACTGTCCTGTTAGTGACTTGGGCTCTTTTAATATCGCCTCAAGAGATCCTTGGGCGACCACTTCGCCGCCATGTGCTCCGGCGCCAGGGCCAATATCAACCAAGTAGTCTGCACTGCGAATGGCGTCTTCATCATGTTCAACGACGATTACAGTGTTACCGAGCTCCTTTAAGTCGATGAGGCTATTTAAAAGGCGTGCATTGTCGCGTTGATGTAGACCGATTGAGGGCTCATCAAGGATATACATAACGCCCACTAGGCCCGCACCAATTTGACTTGCAAGCCGTATACGCTGAGCTTCACCGCCGGATAAGGTATCGGCTGACCGGCTTAATGTCAGGTAGTTGAGACCGACGTTTACGAGAAACTGTAAGCGCTCTTTTATCTCCTTCAGGATTTTGCTGGCGATTTTTTTCTTGCGCCCTGACAGAGAGAGTGAAGAGAAGTGCTGCAGAGCAGCTGAAATGGGTAGATTGGCGATGGAGGGCAGAGTGTTATGGTTAATAAAGACATGCCTCGCATGCTGATTCAGGCGTGTGCCATTGCACTCTGAGCAGGTGGAGTGGCTGATGTATTTCAGTAGGTCGTCGCGAACCGATTGTGATTCGGTCTCTCGAAACCGCCTTTCCATATTTGGGATGATGCCTTCGAAGCGGTGGTTGCGCTGCATTAGGTCGCCCCGATCATTTTCGTAGGTGAAGGTAACGACCTCGTCACTGCCGTAAAGGAGTATTTTCTGGATCTTTTTGCTTAAGGTCCGAAAAGGCTTTTCTAGGTCGAACTCAAAATATTCAGCTAAAGACTGCAGCATTTGGAAGTAGTAGAATGTCTTTTTATCCCAGCCGCGGATGGCACCCTCTGATAGGCTGGCCTCTCTATTTGAAACCACCTTATCAGGGTAAAAGAACTGGTGCTTTCCTAAACCTTCGCAAGCTGGGCATGCACCGCTTGGGTTGTTAAACGAGAAAAGGCGGGGCTCCAGTTCGGGTAGGCTGTGGTCGCAAATCGGACAGGCGAATTTTGAAGAGAAGGTGAGGTTGATAGGTTCATCATCCAGGCTGCAGACGAGCAATGTTCCTTGAGAGAGGCGCAAGCCTGTCTCTATGGATTCGGTGATGCGCAAATGGAGTCCTGGCTTAATTTTGAAGCGATCTACCAGGGCCTCAATGTTATGTTTTTTCTTTTTATCCAGCTTTGGTAGATCGTCCAACTCGTAGATAGCGTCGTCGATGCGCACCCTAACAAAGCCCTCAGCCTTCAGCGTGTTAAATACTTGCTGATGCTCCCCTTTGCGTCCAGTGATCATCGGGGCCAGTATGGCTACTTTAGATCCAGTAGGCAGCGCTAATATTTGATCGCATATTTGGCTAACGGTCTGTGCTTCGAGTGGTAAGTCGTGGGTAGGGCAGTGTGGTACGCCCACCCGAGCATACAAAAGTCGCAGGTAGTCGTAGATTTCGGTAACGGTGCCCACAGTGGATCTCGGGTTGTGTGATGTTGATTTTTGTTCTATGGATATGGCCGGAGAGAGCCCTTCGATATGTTCAACATCAGGCTTTTCCATCAGTGATAGAAATTGGCGAGCATAGGTGGACAGTGACTCAACATAGCGACGTTGTCCCTCAGCATACAGTGTGTCGAAGGCCAGTGAAGATTTTCCGGAGCCAGATAAGCCTGTAATAACAATGAGCTGCTCTCTGGGGAGTGTGATATCAATATTTTTAAGGTTGTGGGTTTTTGCGCCACGTACAATGATGCGATCCATAGATTAGGCTCAAATAAAGTTGACCAATAAAAGGGTTAGGTTTGTGCCTGGGATGCCCTAACGTATCGCTTCTGTCAATCACAGCAAAAAGGAGGTGAATGAGTAAGGCGCTTCTAGCTCCGCCAGGCGTTTAAAAGTATACTTTGAGCCTTGCTGGTGCGCCAAGTCTTTAAGTGCTGGCTGAGAACCTACACAGGAGTTTGAAATGTCGAAAACAGAGGTGAAAACCACCATCAGCTTAGCGTTGATGATGTCGATGAGAATGTTAGGGCTGTTTATGGTCCTTCCTGTTTTCGCTATTTATGGTGTTCAGCTTGAAGGAGCGAATGCACTCTTGATTGGGTTGGCAATCGGTGCCTATGGGTTTACTCAAGCCTTTTTGCAGATACCCTTTGGGCGCCTCTCAGATTCATGGGGGCGGAAGCCTGTGATCACGCTTGGGCTGTCACTGTTTGCCCTGGGCAGTATTATAGCGGGGGTCAGTGACTCTATTTATGGTGTCATAGTAGGGCGTGCGCTGCAGGGGGCTGGCGCTGTCGCGAGCACGATCATGGCGCTCGTAGGTGATCTGGTGCGTGATGAGCATCGTACCAAGTCTATGGCGATGGTTGGTATTTTAGGGCCTGCTTTGACGCACTATTTTGAGTTGAGTGGCCTGTTTCTGTTAACAGCCTTGTTGGCAGGCTTTGGCGTTATGATCAATCTGAAATTACCCACGCCTATCGTAAGGATTCGAAATCGTGAATCTTTGGCCAGCAAAGAGACGCTGTCTGGAGTGCTTAAGCAGTTGGATCTGCGGATTTTGAATATGGGCATATTTGTGCTTCATATGGCCATGACGGCTCTGTTTTTAGTTGTCCCTGTTGTATTGGTTCGCTCGTTGGATCTGGCTGTGCAATCTCATTGGATGGTCTATCTGCCGATCATGTTTGGCTCCTTTGTTTTGATGGTACCCTTTATGATCATGGCGGAGGTCAAGCGCCAAGTTCGCCGAGTCTTTCGAGGTGCGATTGCTTTGTTGGCATGCAGCTTGTTTGTGATGGCCTTCTTCATGAATCACCCTGTTATGTTGCTTGCCGGTTTGGGGTTCTACTTTTTGGCGTTTAACCTATTAGAAGCCCTGTTGCCGTCACTGGTATCACGCTTCGCGCCGGCAGTCAGTAAAGGGTCGGCTATGGGCGTCTACTCACCGGCCCAGTTTGCGGGGGCTCTCCCGGGGCGGGCTTTGGGTGGTTGGCTTCTAGGTGAAATGGACGCGCAGGTGCTTCTCGGGGTTATGGCATCGGCCGTCTTGCTGTGGTGGTTGGCGTCTTGGAAAATGAGTGAGCCTCGTTATGCTCAGACCAAAATGCTCTTTTTGGGTAAAATGGCCCCGGCAGAGGGGGTGAAGGTGGCCGAAGAGCTGCTGAGTGTGCCAGGTATTGAAGAGGCGACGGTGATTGCAGAGGAAGGTACGGCGTACCTGAAGGTGGATAAGAAGGTGTTGGCGCCAGAAGCGCTGAGGAAATTTTCAGTCATGGCTGGATAAACACATGCAGGCGCGCTAAAGTAGATGGGTTATTAGACTGAAAGGCGACAAGGGGCAGCAGGTCTGCAGCAGCAGGCCGGTGAATGTTTGCGCGACTGATAAAATTGTAGTGTGTTTAAGCGCTTTAAAGAAAGTGTAAAAGTGTAAAAGTGTAAAAAGTGTAAAAAGGGTAAAAAGGGTAAAAAGGGTAAGGTGGAATGTATGGCGAGTCGAGGCGTAAATAAAGTTATTTTGGTTGGAAATTTGGGTGCAAATCCGGAAACTCGCTATATGCCGAGTGGCGGAGCCGTTACATCGTTCACCGTTGCAACCAAAGAGGTCTGGAAAGATAAGCAGACGGGGCAGCCGCAAGAGCGAACGGAGTGGCATCGCGTTGTAATTTTTGGCAGGTTGGCCGAGATAGCGGGGGAGTACTTAAAGAAAGGCTCTAAAGCCTACTTGGAAGGCAGTTTGCGAACGCGAAAGTGGCAGGACCAGCAGGGTCAAGATCGCTGGACAACAGAGATCGTGGCCAGTGAGATGCAGATGCTCGATAGTCGCGGTGCTGACCAAGGCGGTGGTGATATGTATAACCAGTATGATAACTTTCAGAATCAAAGCCACAACCAAAGCCAGAATCCGAGTGCGGGTGGCCAGATGGGGGGTGAGCAAGGTATGGGGCAGCAGTCATATGCATCTTCACCCTCTCAGGCCCCTCAAGCAAATCCAGGCGGAGGTGCTCGAACACCAGCGCCAGCGGTAGAAAGCAGTACAGCGGCTGCGGATGACTTTGATGATGACATCCCGTTCTGATTAAAAAGCAATCTTAAAAGAAGCGTGCAGACGTGCGTTACAAGAACGCCTCGCCTTTTTAAGCGGGGCGTTTTGCGTAGGGACTTTAACTGTAGGGGGCTTTAACAGAGCAGGCTCTAACGGATACGTGCAGGCCAGGCAGTGCTGGTTCAATCGCACTTGCTGGGAAAGGTCTCTCTGTTTAATGTGCACAGCTTGAAGGGTGAGCATCTTGAAGGTGGTGCCGGGAGAGAGAATCGAACTCTCACTCTGTTTCCAGAACCGGATTTTGAATCCGGCGCGTCTACCAGTTCCGCCATCCCGGCAAAATGTAGGATAAGGAGTGAGGAATTATACCAGCGTTATTGCTAACGTCAATTGTGCATTGCACACTTGTTTGCACCCAATTAGGAAATTTAATGGATATATCCGTGCGGTTATTATACGCTTGCGCCCAATTAAACGGCGGACCTAAGTAGGCTTAACGATGAACATTGCTGATTTTGATTATAATTTGCCTGATGAGTTGATTGCTCGCTTTCCTACGGAGCAGAGGACGGCAAGTAGGCTGATGGTTGTTGATAAAAAAGCCAAGCGTTGGCAGCATGCGCAGTTTGAACAGCTGGAGCAGTTTCTTAAGCCCGAAGATCTGCTGGTGTTTAATAATACAAAGGTGATCCCAGCCAGGCTGTTTGGTAAAAAATGTACAGGTGGCAAAGTTGAGCTTCTAGTCGAGCGTATAGAGAGTGTTGATACCTGTTTGGTGCACCTTAAGTCCAGTAAATCCCCCAAACCGGGTGTACGGCTTCAGTTTGAAGCGTCTGCTGTGCAAGGCTGTTTTGAAGCGGAGGTGCTGGGAAGGGCGGGTGAGCTGTTTAGGTTGAAATTTGATAATCCCATTTTAACTGTTCTGGAGACGATTGGGCATATTCCGTTACCGCCGTATATTGATCGAGAGGATCAGAAGATGGACCGTGAGCGCTATCAGACGGTCTATGCTCAAACACCGGGTGCCGTGGCGGCCCCGACGGCCGGTTTGCACTTTGATCATACGCTGTTGGCGCAGCTGGCGTCTCGGGGTATAGGGTGTGCCTATGTTACCCTGCATGTTGGAGCGGGCACCTTTCAGCCTGTTCGTGTTGACCGTATTGCAGACCATGTTATGCACTCAGAGTGGATTGAGTTGAATCAGCACGCCTGTGACAAGATTATCCAAACAAAGCAGGCGGGAGGTAGGGTCATTGCTGTAGGCACAACCTCTGTGCGGGTATTGGAGAGTGCCTATAAGCAGGGTGCTTGCAATAATGAAGGTGGGCCGTCAGTGCTGTTGGCCCCGTTTCAGGGGGATACGGATATCTTTATCTATCCCGGTTTTAAGTTTCACATCGTAGATGCGATGATTACTAACTTTCATCTGCCGCGTTCGACGCTGCTTATGCTGGTCAGCGCGTTCTCTGGTCAGTCAGTGATTAAGTCGGCTTATCAAGCGGCTATAGAAGCAGAGTATCGGTTTTTCAGCTATGGCGATGCGATGCTGTTGGTTTAAGCGGCTAAGGTAAATGATGAAGGGCCATTAAATAAATAGATGAATATAGAGTGTGCCAATGAAGTTTGAACTTAAGCAGAAAGATCATCATGCTCGTCGTGGAACGATTACGTTTCCGAGAGGCACCATAGAGACGCCCGCTTTTATGCCGGTCGGTACCTATGGCACGGTAAAAGGCGTATTGCCTAGAGATATTGAAGCCATTGGTGCTGACATTATATTGGGGAATACATTTCACCTTATGTTGCGACCAGGTACTGAGATCATTGGACAGCATGGTGGCTTGCACCGTTTTATGGGGTGGTCAGGCCCCATTTTGACGGACTCAGGTGGGTTCCAGGTGTTTAGTCTGGGTGAGATGAGGAAGATTTCTGAAGAGGGTGTTGCATTTCGCTCCCCGGTTGATGGCGCCAAGGTCTTTTTGGACCCAGAACGCTCTATGGCGGTGCAGCGTGCGTTGGGCTCTGACATTGTGATGATATTCGATGAGTGTACACCTTACCCAGCGACTCGGGCACAGGCTGCTGACTCAATGCGGCTATCTCTGCGCTGGGCGAAGCGGTCAAAAGCGGCTCATGGGGATAACCCTTCAGCACTCTTTGGTATTGTGCAAGGTGGAATGTACGACGATCTTCGCAGCGAGTCGTTATCAGGGCTCAAAGAGATTGGGTTTGATGGTTATGCGATTGGCGGTCTATCGGTTGGAGAGTCTAAAGCGGAGATGCTGGGCGTATTGGATGGCTTGAAAGAGCAGATGCCAGTGGATGCGCCTCGATATTTAATGGGTGTGGGAAAGCCAGCCGATATCGTTGAGGCGGTCATGAGAGGCATTGATATGTTTGATTGTGTGATGCCGACTCGAAATGCACGCAACGGCCACCTGTTCACCTCCCAAGGGGTTGTCAAGATTCGCAATGCGCGTCACCGTACTGATCAAGCGCCGCTGGATGAGCAGTGTGACTGCTACACCTGTTGCAACTTTAGTCGGGCATACCTACATCACCTGGACCGCTGTAAAGAGATGCTCGCAGCGCAGCTGAATACGATACATAACTTGCGCTACTACCAAAATTTGATGAGTCAATTGCGTGAAGCGATAGAAGCAGGTACATTGGACGCCTTTGTGAACCATTTTTATGCAGAAACGGGTTATGAACGGCCGAGCTGCTGAAGGTGCGTTCGTTGTGATGGTTGAGTTATTGATTAATATGTGAATGGAGGAGATTTGATGAGTTTTTTTATCAGTGAAGCATTGGCAGCGCCAACGGCTGCAGAGCAGAGCCCAATGGGTCCTTTTATTATGCTGGGTGGCATGCTGTTGATCTTCTATTTTTTCTTATGGCGGCCGCAAAGCAAACGACAAAAAGAGCATAAAATGCTCATTGAGCAGATGGGCAAAGGCGACGAGGTCGTGATCAGCGGTGGCTTGCTGGGTAAAGTTGTGCGTGTTGATGAGCAGTATGCGGTGTTAGAAATTGCAAATAATGTTCAAGTGAAAGTGCAAAAAGCATCAGTTGCAGCTACCTTACCTAAGGGTACATTAAAAGCCATATAACCTGGGCTATTAAGCAGTGAAAAAATGGATACTCAAGGGCCGGTGGTAAATAAAATAGGATGAAATGGTGACTCACTATGCTAAATAAATACCCGTTATGGAAGTACATAATGGTATTGTTTGTCGTGCTTATTGGCGTGTTATATGCGTTGCCAAACAGCTTTCCAGATGATCCGGCCGTACAGGTCACGGGCGCCGATGCTGGCGTCAATGTGGATGAGTCCCTGTTGGCGAAAGCCACCGAGGCCTTAGAGAAAAATGGGATTCCCTATATTGGCGGGCAGCTGCAAGAGCGTGCGATGCTTGTTCGCCTCCAAGAAGGAGAAGATCAGTTAAAAGCCAAGCAGATTATCCAAGATGCGTTGGGTGATCAGTACTTGGCGGCATTGAATCTGGCGCCAACCACACCGGCATGGTTAAAAGCGATCGGTGCAGGCCCGATGAAACTCGGATTGGATCTTCGTGGGGGTGTCCACTTTCTGATGGAGGTGGATATGGAGGAGGCGTTGCAGCAGCGTTATAAAGCATATGAGGATGAGTTTCAGGCAATATTTCGTGAAAACCGAGTACGTTACCGAAATGTAGAGTATCAAGCTGAAGCACAGGGAATAGAGCTGCTGTTTAAGAGCGATGACATTCGAGAGAAAGCCAAAGCGTTACTCTTAGAGCAGATCCGAGACTTTACTGCAACACCCAGTGAGGGCGATGAGGGCTACCGGCTCTTTTTAACGTTGACGGACCTGAAGCTGAAAGAGATCTCTGACTATGCCATATCACAAAACTTAACCACGTTGCGTAATCGGGTGAATGAATTAGGTGTGGCTGAGCCGTTGGTTCAGCGTCAAGGTGCAAACCGAATTGTCGTTGAGCTGCCGGGTGTGCAGGATACGGCTCAAGCCAAGCGTGTATTAGGGCGAACCGCTAGCCTAGAGTTTCGCTTGGTCGACTGGGAAAACAGTGTAGAGTCGGCTCTGAAAGGACGGCCTCCACGTGGCAGTGAGCTCTTCTTCTTTAAAGACCCGCAGAAAGGGGCATATTTGTTGAAACGGCGCCTGATTGTGAAAGGTGATAATGTGCTGGGCGCTCAATCGGGCTATGATGAAAATGGTCGCCCACAAGTCAGTATTGATCTGGATGGCCCTGGTGGTAAGAAGATGCTGCGTACCACGATGAAGCATGTTGGCGACAGCATGGCCGTGCTGTTTGTTGAGAATAAAATTAAAGTCGTTGATGGCGTCAAACAGAAAACGGTTGAGAAATATCTGATCAACGTTGCGACCATACAGTCGGCGTTCAGTAACCGTTTCCGCATTACAGGGTTGGATAGCCCATTTGAAAGCTCTGAACTGGCGCTGCTCCTGAGGTCGGGTGCATTAGCGGCTCCCATGTATTTCGTTGAAGAACGAACCGTGGGCCCTAGCTTGGGGCAGGAGAATATCCAGGCGGGTATTAAGTCTGTCACTATGGGTTTTATACTGGTTATGATCTGTATGGTTGTGTTCTATCGGCTGTTCGGTTTTTTTGCAAACTTTGCACTGATTGCAAACCTCGTGATATTGGTGGCAATCATGTCAATGATTCCAGGTGCAACGCTGACCTTACCGGGGATTGCGGGTATTGTGCTGACGGTGGGCATGGCCGTTGATGCCAATGTATTGATATTTGCACGAATCAGAGAAGAGGTTGCCCGGGGGCTGTCCCCGCAACCCGCTATTGAGGCGGGGTATAATCGTGCGTTTACCACGATTTTGGATGCCAATATAACAACATTGATTGTGGCATTAATTCTATTTGCTGCCGGTACAGGCCCTGTAAAAGGTTTTGCTGTGACCTTGTCTATTGGCATTGTTACCTCTATGTTCACGGCGATTATGGGCACGCGCGCTTTAGTGAATCTTGCTTATGGCGGCCGTAATGTAGAAAAACTTTCTGTTTAGATTGGAGTAAGTGATGAGTTCTGCGATATCTGTAATACCGTTTATGCGCTTTCGGAAAGTTACGGCTCTCCTCTCTGTTATTTTGGTCACCGTATCGATCGGCTCTCTTGCCACAAAACATTTAGCCTTGGGCCTTGATTTTACGGGAGGGTTGTTGGTTGAGGTGGCGTACGATCGGCCTGCAGAGTTGGTTGAAATCCGCAAAACACTGGCCGATTCGGGTTATGCGGATGCTGTTGTGCAGCACTTTGGTAAGGCCACTGATGTGCTCGTTAGGGTGCCGCCTCAAGCGTCGCCTGAAAGCGCGCTCGATGAGATGGATAAAAAAGAGCAGAAGGATAAAGAGGCCACCTTGGGTGACCGGATTTATGCTGACCTAAAGCAGGCCAGTGGGGGAGAGCTGGTTTTAAAGCGTGTTGAGTTTGTTGGACCGCAAATTGGTGATGAGTTACGAGATCAAAGTGGTGTTGCGATGCTGTTTGCCTTGGCCTGTATGCTCATCTATGTCACCCTCCGCTTTAAGCTTAAGTTTGCGCTAGGGGCTGTTGCTGCACTTTTTCATGATGTGCTGATTGTCTTAGGATTCTTCTCTATTTTTGGTATTCAATTTGATTTGACCGTGTTGGCTGCAGTCTTGGCTGTCATTGGGTATTCGCTCAATGACACGATTGTTGTCTCCGATCGGATACGTGAAAATTTTCGTCTGCTGCGCGAAGGGGAGCCGATGGATATTGTCAATGAATCATTGACTCAGACGCTGAGCCGAACCGTGATGACATCCATGACAACCTTGTTGGTGCTGTTGGCTCTGCTCTTGTTAGGGGGTGAGCTTATCAGGGGGTTTGCAACGGCATTGACAGTAGGGGTTGTCGTAGGAACCTACTCATCTATTTATGTTGCCAGCAATGTTGTATTGGCCATGAATGTCTGTCGGGAAGATTTCTTGGAGATCCCTAAAGAGGAGATTGATGACAGGCCCTAACGTGCGGTGAAGGGCAGATTGCTTTTTAATCAGCTAATGAGTTAATTAGCTGATTATCTAATTGGCTTCCAGGGGTGGTTCAGCCTCTTGCTGTTTGCTCTCTTTGTTCGTGCTGTTCATCGGGCTCTTTTTGATGAACACGCTCAGCCCATTGAAGGCTGCTACCCCTGTCAGCTGATCGATAAATTGATCATCGGTGATGTCATTAATACTGACACCGGCGTGTTTTTCTGCGATGGATAGCCGGGTTCCGGCTCTATGGTGGCCCCAACCATGAGGTACGGAGACAACGCCTGTCATGACGGTATCGGAGATCTCCACAGGGATGTCGATATGGCTGACATCGGATGTGATGCGGATAAGATCGCCTTTTCTGACCCTATGGCGGCTTGCATCTTTTGGGTTCATAATAGCGACGCAGCGCGGTTTGCCTTTAACCAGTCTATGATAATTGTGCATCCACGAGTTATTGCTGCGTAGATCGCGCCGCCCACTGAGTTGGTATGGGCGGGCTTTGTTGCCACCGTTTTTCTGCTCATGAAGGGTGCTTCTGTTTTCAGCTTCAAATTCGTCCAGTCTGGCAGCGACATATTTTAAATGCCTTTGGAAGGTTTTGGGTGCAAGATCAATGGTTTTATTTCTGTCGAGCAGCTTTTTGGTCAGTGAAGGCTTTAATGGGCCTAGGTCTAGGCCGTGAGGGTGTTTTTTTAGCTCGGTCAGTGAGAGCCCTTGAGCGTGATCGGTGTTGCGAATCAATAAACGGTCCAGAATGGCTGAAAAAGAGTCTGGTTGTACCTCTTGTTTATAGAAGGGCGCGCGCTGAAAAAGAGACCGGGCAAGAGCATAGGGTTTTTTTAGCAGGAGGTTGCTGGATAGTAGTGAGTTGACTCTGTCTCCAAGGTCCCAGAGCTGCCCGTAATGGCCCACCCTAAGAAGTAGGTCCAGGATACTGTCAATGCCAAAACGGCGGACCAGTATAAGGTATAAGCGCTTTTGAAGCTTTGTGAGCAGTGATCGGTGCCCCCCCAAGCGTTCGGTTAAGGCCAGGACGATCTGCCAATCATGCTGAGCGCCTTCGGGAGGGGAGAAGAGTGGCGAAGAGTATTTGGTTGTGTTGCGAATCGCTAGGTGGTGAAACACGAGGTCGTAATGGCTGCGTTCCAGCGGGCTTGTAGGAGGCAGAATCAAATGGGCGTGCCGAGAGGTCTCGTTGATGCAGTAGTCGACAGAGATCATGAAGTCGAGTGTTTCCAGAGCACGGTCCAACTTGGTGCCGTTGGGGGCCGAAAGTACGGGGTTACCGGCAAATGTAATGAGTGACCGGATGCGCGCCTTGTCGTCACGCGTGATCTCTTCCGCCATTGCCGCTGTTGGGAACTCTCCGGAAAACTCCGGCAGTTTACGCACTTTGGTGCGCCGAGCGTCAAAATGGCCCGTCTGTTGCGGTTGACCGAGTAGGTTAAAAAGGTCAATGGCTGGTTGAGTAAAGAGTGTGCCACCAGGCTGATCCAGGTTGCCCGTCAAGGCATTGAGTGCATGAATAAGCCAAGCGTTGATGGAGCCAAATTCTTGAGTGCATACGCCCATGCGGCCGTAGATGGCGGCTGCGGTTGAGCTGGAAAATGAGAGAGCAATGTGGCGAATGTGTTGTTCACTGATGCCTGTAATAGCGCTGACGCGCTGTGTTGTATAAGCCTCTACAACGGTTGCCAGAGTATCCAGCCCATCCGTCAATGCTTCAAGGTGCCCCATTCTGACCCAGTTGTTCTTAATGATTTCTCGTGTTAAACCCAGCAGAAGGTAGGGATCGCTGCCGGGCCGAATGGGGTAGTATTCGGAAGCGATCTCTGCTGTCTCACTCCTTCGAGGATCAATAACGACCACTTTGCCCCCACGGCGCTTGATGGCTTCGAGCTTCTCTTTTGCGTTGGGCAGTGACATGAGGCTGCCCTGTGAGGTCACGGGGTTTCCGCCAATGCAGAGGAAGTATTGCGTATTATTGATGTCTGGTATAGGAAAGAGCCCTTGATGCCCAAACACTTTTAGGTTGGCCAGCATGTGCGGCAGTTGATCTAGAGAGGTAGCGCTGAATCGGTTGGGGCTGCCCAGGGAGCGTAGGAGTAAAGGCAGTGTCAGCATTAATCCGTGGTTGTGTACGCAAGGGTTGCCGATATACGTTGCAACGCTCTGTTTGCCGTATTGGTGCTGAATGTTTGAGAGGCGCTGCTGAGCGATGGTATACGCTCTACTCCAGCTGATGGGTTCCCAGCCATCGTCGCCGCGAAGCATGGG
>JAYPBG010000078.1:4806-12609 GCA_038124075.1 Gammaproteobacteria bacterium | reverse complement strand
CTATCAAAGCACAACCACTCGCAGCTTAACGGCGGTACTGGTGCCGGGAAGTCGATTTATCTTTACTCGACAGTAGATTACTGCCGCTTTTCTTAATCGCGGTTATTCCGAAGAGGATACAAAGAAAGTCCTAGGTGGCAATTTTTTGCGAGTCTCTCAACAGATACTTAGCAATCTGGGTCTACTGGCACAGCTGGCTTGGTATTGGCGTATGCTCAATCTGTATATCGAGAAATGCCTCTCACGGTTCACTGTTCACTCTTCACCAAATCCGCGTTATTATCAGGGCGGTAAAACCGGCCCTGGGTGTAACAACCCGAAACCACTTCTAAGCGTAGCTTAGTGGTGGTAGTGCATTGAAGGAGCTGCCGAATGGTGTTAGAAAACAAGCTTAACATTACTGAACAAGTGGAGCTTGCGAAAGCTGAAGAAAAAATAAGCAAACAAAAAGCTAAGCAGCTCTTTGATTCTGGTGATATTGATAAAGTCGACGTTGGCACATATAAAGGACTCTCATTTATTCACGCCTACTTATTCAGCGATGTGTATCACTTTTCAGGAAAAATCCGCGAAGTTAATATCGCTAAGGGCAATTTTCGTTTTGCGCCCTTGATGTACCTTGCGCCCTCCTTAAAACATATTGATGCCATGCCACAAAGTAGTTTCGAAGAGATTATTGAAAAATATGTTGAGATGAACATCGCCCACCCCTTTCGTGAAGGCAATGGCCGTGCTACACGTATATGGCTCGATCTCATTCTAAAAAAAGAGCTAAAGCGGGTAATCGACTGGAATCTGGTCGATAAAGAGGAGTACCTCTCATCGATGCAGCGCAGTGTAGTGAAAGATGTTGAAATTAAAGTATTGTTAAAAAGTGCATTAACTGATCAAATCGATGATCGTGCCCTCTATATGAAGGGCATCGATGTGAGCTATTTCTATGAGGGGTACAGCGAATTTAAGACGGAAGATTTATAATCCACATTCTGCATAGAAAAAGAAAAATGAAATGGCAATAGGACTTAATGTGATGCTTGAGCGCTGTAAAAATGGTGCTCTAGCATGCGTTCACTTTTGTCCACGATAAGGCGTTCCAGTGTGGCTATGCTGTTGAACGCAATGTTTGCTATACCAAGACGCATCGCTGTGCTGCTGAAGGTCGGTTTTAGGCGGGTGGGTGAGTGTAAGGTGTTGATCAGCTGCTGGGATCGATTGTGTAGGGTGTCACGCATTGAGGCGAGTGAAAGAGGTTCTGATGTGCCCTGTATCTTTTGAATATAAATTTGGTAGATAGGTGTTGTTAGCAGGGTGGAGCTGATGGCTGCGAGCCCATCAGCACGCTGACGGGCAGCCTCCGAGCCGTCTGAGTGGTTGTTGATGCGATCACGCAGTGTGAAGTATGTGGCCCAGTCTGTGCCGCTTAACAGTAGGCGGGTTGATACTCCGCGCGCCAACCATTTAGGTTGCTGTTTCAATAGGGTTGATATCCCATTGAGTTCTGGTATTTTGCGCACGATTGAGTGAAGGGAGGTGGCTGCCCGAGGTGAAGCGGGCGGGGGAGATGCCAGTGTGGGGTGGTCGCTCATTAAAAAGGCGACGGAGGAGGGGTGTATCAGCAGGCCTCCTGCAGCGCCTGCGATAAAATATTTGCAGGCGGCCTCCGTACTGCCGGGAGGACTGCTGTCACACGCCAGCAGTGATTTTAATCCGTAGGTGGTTGCTACCTGAAGGTTGGACCCAATCAAAAGGTTGGTGAGTGTGCTGAACTTTAGGTCCAGCTTAAAGGCACCGGATTGGTAGTGTGCCGTCATTTTGGTTAAGTTATTGGTGCCGAGACGCCCCGCCATCCCGGCGATCGACCCGCACAGTAGGGTGTGGAGGGTGCTCAGTTGAGGTGGTTGTGCCTCTTCTGCATTGTGGCGCTTCAGGGAGCCCCCTCCTGCGCATTGTATAGGGGGTGGTGTGATTGGATTCAAAGTAGGCTAATCCCTCATTCATGAATATGGCGGCTTGATAGCTCTTTACGCTTTGCGTTTCTTCCGCCACGCCCAGGTTATTTTGCAGTCGATGGGGCTGTTCTCATCCTCGTCGTATAGCTTCACGGGCACAACCAGTTCACCTTCGGGCTCAGACCGTGCAAAGTGTTGCTGCTCTTCTGTGAGTGTCGCAATCGCAACCAGGTCACCTTTGGCTCGTTTTACAAAGTCTGTTTCAATGCTTTTCACCACTTGGACGACCCCTTCGGGTAGGCTGAGGCTTAAGAGGAGACCTGTTGCTGTCTCGCAGAGCATAATCTGTGCGGCGGCATGCACTGAACCGATATGGTTCTGTACTTTCTTTCGGTTACGCAGAGAGGCTTGGCAGTGTGATGGGGTCCAGCTGACAATGCGTGTGTTGGTTGTGTTGAGGAGTTTCACGGTTTTTTGGGCAAACAGGCTCAGGAGCCGGGTGGCGATGGGGGCGGGCAGTTTGTTAATGTTTTGAGTCAGTTGTGCAAATCTGTTCGGTTTTGAGCGTTGTGCTGTATTGGCTGTTGTATTCGGTGTTGTATTTGCTGTTGCGTTTGACGTCATGCGGTTTACCTCTGTTAAGCTCGGTTTAAATCTCACTCTACACCTCTCTGGAAAGAGACTCTTTCCAGCAGGTTGCGCGATATAAGGCGTGTTTTTTCACGCAGTGGTAGTCGTTTAAGCTGAGTGCTTAATACCCCTTTTGTAAATTGGCTCTGGCGACGGTTGTCGATCTGCACATTCACCACCACAGGCTGGCCCTCTTCAGCGCGTTTGATGGCGCTGTTGATCACTGTAATGCACTCACTGTTTCTGCGAATAGTCAGTGGGTAGGCGTTGAGTGATTGAGTCAATCGGGTTAAGTCGACTGAAGGCAGATCGGTGCAAAATGTGCGCTGATAGGCAGCTTGCTGCATATGACTGATCTGGCTCAGTTCACCGTCGTTAAAGACAAACCATATGCAGCCAAGCTTGAGCTTCGCTGCGGTTGCAATCTCCATACAGCTCATGCGAAAAGCGCCATCACCCACAATACCGACGGCCACCTGTTTAGGATTGGCCAATTTTACACCGATTGTTGCAGGAATGCAGTAGCCCATGCTGTTAAAATCGGTGGGGGATATAAAATGGTTGGGTTGGTATATCGGTTTATGCTCTGCGGTCAAAAAGGTGTGATGACCGTCGTCGGTGATAATGTAGGCCTCTTTGGGCAGGTTATCGTCCAGAATGGAGAAGAAGAATGCAGGATTAACACGGTTTGGCCGGTTAATCTGGTTGAGCCAATTGCGCTTGTGCAGGGCTTTATCTTTGCTGATTTGCCGTACGAGTGGGTGCTCGCGTCGGAACTTGGCTTCAGGGTTGAGCTGCCGTAACAGTTCGACAAAGCGTGGCACAATGGTTTCGGCGCTGCCGGCCAGTGTGAAGGTTGCCGGGAAGTTCTTGTTGAACACGGTCGGGTTAATATCGATATGGATCAGCTTGGAAGGGACAGGTAAGCTAAAACTGGCGCTGGAGAGCTCTGAAAAGCGTGTTCCAATGGCCAATAAACAGTCACACTTCTGAAACGCATGTTGAGAGGGCAGGGTTGCGGAGGGGCCAAACCCCATACCCGTATGCAGTGGGTGGTCATGTGGAAAGGCGCTGAGCCCTTGCAGTGTGGTCGCAACCGGAGCATAAAGCCGCTCTGCCAGTTCGATGACCGATGCGTAGGCGTGCCGAGCGCCCCATCCAACAAAGATGCAGGGGCGCTTTGCGTCGAGCAGCATATCAATGGCTAAGTTGACGGTCACATCTCGCTGTGGTGATAGGGGCAGTGTATCGGCGGAGGGTGTTTGAGGTGCAGGAAGTTGCTCTCGTTGTTTAGAGGGTATGACCGATCGCAGCATAGGGCCGGTGTGCAGCAGTAGGTTAGCGGGGATCTCGACGGCAATCGGGCCAGGCTCTTCTGTTTGACAGTTATGGTAGGCGTCGAGCAGCGCTGGAATAATCTCCTGGTGTCGTTCTACTCGAATGTAGGCTTTGGTGATGGGGGTCAGCAGCTGTTGTTGATCGATCTCATGCAGCTGGTAATGGTAGGGGAGATCGGAGCGAACCGCAGTTGCAATGATGAGCATAGGGATTCCAGCGAGGTAGGCTTCCCCTATGCCGCTGGCTGCGTGGGTGATGCCCGCACCGGGCACCGTCACTAAAACGCCGATCTGTTCATCACCGGTACGGCTGATGGCATCGGCCATATAGGCGCCATGCAGTTCATGCGAGACAAGCAGAGGTTGGATGGTCTGCGATTGCTCCAGTTCAGCGTAGAGTTCACTGTTATGCACCCCAGGAATGCCCAGTACCGTTTTAACCTGTAGTTGCTCAAGCGCTGTTCTCACTTGTCGGCCGCCTGTGTGCGAACGCTGAATAGGCATACGTGACGTTAATGTTCGGAATAACTCGCCCAATGCTTTACCACATCCTTTTGTTCGTTGATTGGTTTGTTGATGAATTCATTCAAAATAGAGACAGTGTATATGAAGTTTCTGAACAGATCACTGTTCAGATGAGAAATTGAGTTTAAAATTGTATAAAGCAAGGTATAAAGTAGGATGAAGAGTAGGCTCTGCAGGATGAGAGGTATGGGATGTCCACAAGAGTATCCAAAAGAGTAGGGGCTTATAGGGGTTCAACGGGTGCATCACACAACACAGAGAGGGGTGATGCAAAACGTGTCACCGTCTCTATAGCGGATCAGGTGTTGGTGATGTATGAAGCGGATGAGGAGGTGGGGCGTTTCACCGTTTCAACAGGTAAGCGGGGGGTTGGAGAGAAGAGCGGCAGTGGTCAGACGCCGCGTGGTGTTCATCGTGTGCGTGCAAAAATTGGTGGATCTGCGCCTATGAATGCGGTGTTTGTTGGGCGCCGTTTGACCGGTGAGATCTACTCTGAAGCGCTGGCGGAGCAGTGTCCAGAGCGTGATTGGATTTTAACTCGAATACTCTGGCTTTGTGGCTGTGAAGTCGGTAAAAACCGGTTAGGTGATTGCGACTCGATGAGGCGTTATATCTATATTCACGGTACACCCGACAGCGAACCGATGGGCGTAGCTGAGTCGCATGGGTGTATTAGAATGAGAAATGATCAAGTTATTGAGCTGTTTGATTGGCTCCCTTATAACAGTCTCATAGATATTGTTGAGTCTGGGCTTTGAGTCTGGGCGATAGACACATCAAAAAATGCGCTCTACAGAAACTGCACATACTGCATATAGACACATAGGGGATGGTTATCGATTATGCCAAGGATACAGCTCTCGCTCTGCATCAGTCGTGATGAATATCTAAAGTGGTACAGCTCGACGGCAAAAGATGTGATCACCCAGGCGAAGGATGGTCGAACCATACAGTTTCCAGCTGGTGTGTTGCAGCCTTTTGTGACGCATCAGGGGGTGAGGGGGCAGTTTGAGATAGAGTTTACTGAGCGGGGTAAGTTTCGTTCTATACAGAGGGTTTGAACAGGCTGCGCCATTTTGCGCACTAGTGCTTTGCTTCGCACTCATGGCGTTGGCAATCCATTAAAAGCTTATGAATGGCGCTTTCCCCGTCTCCGCTGAATGATGAAAAGCGTATTCCTAAGAGCTTTTTGGTACCGATCAATTTTCGGAACTGTTTCACAACGGCTTGGCATTGAACGGCTTGTTCGCCGGGGAGTGATATTTTAAGTCGAGTAATGATCTCGTTAGGATAAAAAGGTTCTCTCAAACTGGATGAGATTAATATGCCGGCACCTTTTTGTGAAATATTTTCAAGTCGCCCCTTTACATTGCAATGTTCTGCGCTGTTAATGATGACAGGGATGTTTCTGAATTTTGAGACAGGTGCTCGATAGTTTTTTCTCAGTTGCTCGGTCTCTATTTTAGAGGGCAGTGAAGTAAGATAGAGTGGGGTATCGCCTTTTAGTTGTTTTTCAATGATGGTGACTGAAAACGAAACGGTAATGCCCTTTTTTTGTAATATCAGTAGCACAGGGCTGTTTACATCAATGGCATCATTGGCTGTTTCTGGACGGAGCGCGTCCAGTATAATCCCATAACGCTCTTCGGTTTCTGCTAGACCAAGAAGGTGAGATGAGAGTATGGGCAGCCCTGTGTTAGAGGCTTTAACAGAGACCGCCGGGCGTGCACCAAACTGTTGAATGGCGCGTTTCAACGCCTTGATCTGCCGAGTACGCTTTCTTGTTGAATGGCTGGATGGCTTTGGCGTTCTTTTTAAGAGCAGACGTTTAAAAAACCGCATATCAGATCAGGTCAAAATTGTTCATTAAAATAGTGTTACGAAGGGTGTTACGCCTTTGCTAAAGTACGCTGCTCAGTGCAGTGCTCTTTATGGCCGTCTGCATGGTAAAGATTGGTATGAGTGCTGTGGCCGCGCATCATAGCCAATATGGTATCAATGTTGGCTTTTGATTTGTGAATGATCTGGCCATTGATGCTGTTTAGAAATTGGCATTCATGAAGTGCCTCTTTTAACTGCTCCCAGGTTAAGTGTAGGTTATGTTTGTACTGCTCTGGGCACTGTGTAATGATCGATTCGATGGAGTGAGCATCAATTAATGTTCGGGCAGTCGTGGAGCTTGGCTGTGAAGCGCTTATGTTTCTTGTGGTCAGATTGTTGCTCAGTTTCATTAATAGCCGTTCTAAACGTTGCTCAGTCTGACCAATCTGATGAAGGCATTGAGCCTTCTCTTCAAGTAGATGGGTCAATTTTTCTCGTTCACGTTTTTCCAGATGTGCGCGCTCAATTTGAAGCAATCGATTTAAATTCAAGACGTGGGTTTTATTGTCACTGAGAATACCTAACAAAATTTCTGCCTGTTGAGGCGGTACGTGAACCGATTTGAAGCTAGAGTGAGAGGCCATAATGTTCTCCTTAATATCTTCGATATATGAGCTATTAATAGTCAATAGAAGCAATTAATAGGCCAAAGTTTATGGATGGGCGCTGATGGGTAGGCGCTGATGGAAAAGCGCGAAACGTTGAAAAGGGAGGAGAGGCGAAAAGAGAAGGAAAGAGACGAAAAGAGTGGGAAAGTGAAAAAAAGTGAAAAAAATCGAAAAAAATCGAAAAAAAGTGCACAATGCAGCGAAGTAAGAAGCGGTCAGCTCGGCTTATCATAGGTCAGCGGTGGCAAGGGGTTGCCCGTGTTCTCCTATCTCCGACGCAGGTGTTGCCGCCTCAGAGTGAATTATCGGCATCTAGCATTTTTTGGGCGACGGACTCCGAATTGACGTTGTATTGGCCGTTCTGTATAAGCTGCTGAAAATAAGCTACTTTTTTTCGGTCTACTTCAGGCGCTTGGTTGATCTTCTCCTCGAACTTATGCATCAGCTTACCGTTGCTGCTCAATTCAACGTTTAACTCTGGGTCTGTATCCGCTGTGTTCGGCCCATTGGATTGAAGTGCAGAGGCCGCCGACTTTGGTTCGGTCTTGTGGTGGTCTGCCTGTTTTGGTTTCCCGCTGCTGTTGGGCGTTAAACCATTGATATTCATAGTCATAGTGGTTGGTTCCTAAAAATGTCTTCTCTGCTCGTATTATCTATCGGCCATCTTGGGTAAAACTTTAGAGCAGTTTATACCGATTGCCCCATTTTTTCTAAAATATTTTTCGTCATCACTGGTCAGAAGTTAATGCTTACGCCACCTTTTGATACGATCCGAGCATCGATAATACGGTTGCTCGTTAAGTTTTTGACACGAATTTGATCCCCTACCTGTCCCCCTGCAAGGGCCACACCAGAAGTGGATATTTTTAATCT
>JAYPBG010000078.1:959-4796 GCA_038124075.1 Gammaproteobacteria bacterium | reverse complement strand
GGCATGAACGGTCACCGTCTCTCCCTTTTTAACAGAAAGATTTGGAATAATCTGGTGCGGCGTGACCACGCTTCCCGGTTTTAAGGGGTATCGTGCTTCGCTGCCTGACAGCTTTTTGGGGTCCGTGTAGTAGCCTTTGTATTGCTGATGTATATTGACCTCTTTTAACTCTAAATGTTCATCTGTGAGTAGGGTGCCTCGAGCAACGGCTTGGCGGGTAATGACAACCGGTTCGAGTATCTCAATCGATGTCTTAAGGTAGAGGCTCCACGGTTTTGGTTGATGGCACTGTACTTTGATGCTCAAGCGTTGATAGTTCCGCGCTGCGTGATGAGGCATGCTGAGCTCAGGGAGGTGTGTGCATTTTGGTGGGGACCAGCGTGTATTGAGGGGGCTCAGGGTGTAAGTAATGGTCTGATTTTCAGAAGTGCGTAAGGTGTCTGTAAAGGTCTGCATAAATTGATGACCTAAATGCTCAATCTCTTTGTTATAGGAGGGGGCAATAGGGGCCCCTTGAGCGCAGGCCGGTGAGATTAGGTTGATGTTAATCAGGTATATTAAAACAGCTGCAAAGAAATAGTGAATAAAATATTTATAAAGAAGCATATTTTCGCCTATTCTCAAAAGTATAAACGATCACTGCATCGGTCTGAGTTCAGAGCGATAAGGGTGATATAATTAATTGAATAAAGCAATGTTTATACCAGCTGTACAGGGTGTTACGTCGATAACCGCTTATAAAAAATTGACATGAAACGCGTCGAGCGTAAGTGTTTACAGTGCTACAGGGGATAGGAATGGCCAGTGTATTAGAATCAGTAGATCAACGAACAAAATTGGTGGGTGCGAACCGCCTTGAGCTGCTGCTGTTTCGTTTAGAAGATGATCAGCTCTACGGCATCAATGTTTTTAAGGTCAAAGAGGTTCTCCAGTGCCCAAAGCTCTCTGAAATTCCAAAGCGACACCATGCCATTCGGGGTGTCTCTAATATCCGCGGCAGTACGGTGCCTGTGTTGGACCTAAATTTGGCCGTGCATAACCCGCCGTTGGATGATGTATCAAGCTGCTTTGTGATTATTTCGGAGTACAACCGAACAACGCAAGGATTCTTAGTAAAATCGGTTGATAGAATTGTTAATCTTAACTGGGAAGATATTCATCCACCACCAAAAGGAGCAGGTAAAGGACACTATTTGACGGCTGTGACGGAGTATGAAAAAAACATTATTGAAATTATTGATGTAGAAAAGATTTTATCGGAGGTTGCGCCTGCCCATAGAGATGAGCTGTGTGATGATTGCATTATCGAGCCTGAGGTCGACCTGGAAGAACGAAAAGGCTTGAAAATAATGGTGGCGGATGATTCTGCTGTTGCAAGACGACAAATTAAACGCTGTGTGGAAAAGCTTGGCATCACGGTAGAGTTGTTTGGGGATGGGCGTGAAGCGTTGGATCACCTTATCCAACTTCAAGAGTCAGGTATAAACCCTAGTCAAGAGTACTGTATGCTGATCTCTGATATTGAGATGCCGGAAATGGATGGCTATACATTGGTATCCAATATCCGAGGGGGTGGTAAGATGTCCAATATGCATATTATTCTACATACGTCGTTGAGTGGGGTGTTCAATGAGGCGATGGTTGAAAAGGTCGGTGCCGATAACTTTTTAGCGAAGTTCCGCCCAGAAGAGCTTGCAGGGATTGTCTCTGAGCGTGTAGAGTCTGTAGCAGGCTATAAATTGGTGAAAGAGTCCGGTGAATGAGCCTATGTATCACCATTCCTATAAGGTATTGATTCCAATATGGCCGGCTTTAATGATAGAGGCTGCGAGACTTACTCGAGTGTAACATACAATCGGTTTCGCTCTTATCTTGAGAGCGCTTGCGGTATTATGCTTGGTGAAAATAAGCAGTTTCTGGTAGAGAGTCGCATCAATAAGATCTTATTATCGAATGGCATCAGCGATCTTGATGCCTTAGTGAATGCTTTAGAGTCATCCCCAGGTTTCGCACTGAAGCAGCAGGTGGTTGATGCAATGACCACCAATGAGACCATGTGGTTTCGAGATGCGCACCCTTATGATTGGGTGCGCAACCATCTGTTTAAAGCGATTGCAAAAACATCGAGAGACCATCCGAGTGAACTCCGTATCTGGAGCGCAGCTTGTTCTACTGGGCAAGAGCCATACTCGATGAGTATGCTTGTGGAAGAGGCGTTGCGTTCGGGGGCTCTGCCTTCATCTGTTCAGGTGAAGATCATCGCGACCGATATATCCAAGAGTGCACTGAGCAGTGCTCAAAAAGGCATATATAATGAGCGTACGTTGTTGCGTGGCATGCAGGAGTCCTATATTTCACGCTATTTTATACCCTCATGTTCGGGCTGTTTTGAGGTGAGGCCCAATGTTAAACAGCGGATAGAGTTTAGGCAGGCGAATCTAAAAGAGAGCTTTGCGTTTCTGGGTAAGTTTGACCTGGTGCTCTGCCGTAATGTGTTGATCTACTTTTCCAGTGATCTAAAGAGGGATATTCTAAAAAGGATGCATGCTACCATCCGGCCAAAGGGTTATCTCTTTCTTGGAGGTTCTGAGTCGTTAAATGGCCTTCCAGATCACTTTGAGATGGTAAAGTACCACCCTGGTATTGTCTATAGGGCTAAATAGCCCTACGCGTGTGATGAACCTAAGGGTGGAGGACTGATCTTTCCGGTTACGCCCGTTTTCTTGAGTCACCTTCCACTTTGTTTGCCTATCTTTGCCTATCTTTGCCTATCTTTGCCTATCTTTGCCTATCTTTGCCTATCTGCGCTTTATTTTTCTTATATTTTTTTTTAAGCCATTGAAAAATAGGTGCCTTTCTATCTTGGTCTGATAATTGCTCTTCATAGAAATAAGGAAAGGGTACGAAATAACTTGGACATTTGCCGCTCCTGAACTCGCTTTGCTCAGATATGCATCCGATTTAAATGTCCAAGTTATTTTGTACCCTTTCCTAAGCGATGAGGCGATAACCGTCTACAGAAAAAATGACTGTTTTTTTAGATATGACAGTTTTTGAGTGAATAGGGCGTTAAAGATTTGGAGAGAGGGTGATGCCAACCGGTTTTGATTCAATATTTGGAATCCATGAACAGGCGTTGCATGTGCGTACTAAGCGTGCTGAGCTCATCGCAAATAATATTGCCAATGCTGATACACCTGGGTATAAAGCTCGAGACATTAACTTTAGAGCGGTCTTGTCAAGTCAGATGCGTGGTGAGCAGGTGGGGCATTTGAAAAAAACGGATGCGAGACATGTTAACCACTTAATGGAGCCCACGGCAATGCAAGGTCTGCAGTACCGAACACCGATGCAGCCTTCGATTGATGGGAACAGTGTCGATATGAACATTGAAAAAACAGAGTATATGCAAAATGAATTGCGCTTTGAAGCAACACATAATTTTTTGAATGGCCGAATTAAGAGTATCATAGGCGCATTAAAGGGTGAGTAGACAATGTGTCAAATACTGACTGTGTGAAATACTGGACGAGTTAAATAGGTAAACAAATAAAAGAGAGTCGATATGTCATTAACCAATATATTTGATATTGCTGGAACAGGTATGAGCGCGCAATCCATCCGCCTCAATACAACCAGCAGTAATATCGCGAATGCAGAGACAGTCAGTAGCAGTATTGATGAAACGTATCGAGCACGTCATCCTGTATTTTCGGTGCTGAAGAACAGTTATCAAGAGAGCGGATTTGGTTTGCCCCATTTTGGTAGAGGACTCACAAGTGGAGAGGGTGTTGAGGTGAAAGGCATTGTCGAGAGTGATGAAACCTTGCCGCGCCG
>JAYPBG010000078.1:0-949 GCA_038124075.1 Gammaproteobacteria bacterium | reverse complement strand
ATCCCAATGTTAACATTGTTGAGGAGATGGCGAATATGATATCGGCCTCACGCTCTTTTCAGACCAATGTTGATGTCATGCAGACGGCAAAAGATATGATGCAAAGAATATTGACGTTGGGGCAATAACGTTGGGACACTAAGTCGTATCAACTAAAAAGTCATTAAGTTCAGTGGATGAAAAGCGTGAGAGGGTAGTTGGACTATGCAAAATATAAATCAAGTCGATGCACAGCAAGTAATGACTCAGTATTCCAGTGATCGGCTGCAAAAAAAAGAAGAAGATGAAGACGATGATAAGAATCAATTTTTAGAGTTGATGATTGCTCAATTGGAGAATCAAAACCCTCTTGATCCAAAAGATGGCACGGAGTTTCTCTCTCAATTAGCGCAAGTCAGTACGGTAGACGGTATTGAGCGATTGAATGACAATGTGAGCAGTATGTCCGACAGTTTTCGATCGAGTCAAGCGCTGCAAGCCACGGCTCTGGTGGGGCGTCAAGTAGCGGTGCCGAGTGGACGAGGTCCTTTAGGGCCGACGGGGGCACTGGAAGGCACTATTGAGCTGCCCGGCAGTCGTTCAGATGTGCAGCTGGATGTCTATACGTTGGGTGGTGAGTTGGTGCGTTCAATCTCCATGGGAACACATCCGAGTGGTGACCTGCCGTTTAGTTGGGATGGCTTAAACAGCAGTGGTGGTCGTATGCCTGAAGGGGAGTATGTTGTGGTGGCCACCGCTAACGGTGCTGAGACAGAGGAGCAGCTGACCACGCATGTCCGTGCCAATGTTGACAGTGTTACATTGGATGGCATAGGGGGGGTCACATTGAACTTAAACGGCATGGGCAGTGTTCAGCTGGCAGACGTTAAAGAGATTAATTAACCTAATAATTGGCTACATATACATATACATATACATATACATATACATATACATATACATATACATA
>JAYPBG010000077.1:1059-12673 GCA_038124075.1 Gammaproteobacteria bacterium | reverse complement strand
CCTTTGAGCAATGACCTTGAGTATGACGATCAGATAGATCCGAACACCTTCACGATCACCCGTAACCCTGATCATGGCACCTTAACACATAACAGCAATGGTGGTGTTACCTATATACCCAATAATCACTATCACGGCAGCGATCAATTTAACTACTCTGTAAAAGATACTCAATCGGCTGTTTCAAATGTGGCAACCGTATATATCACTGTGGAGCCTGTCAATGATGCGCCTCAATTTATCGTCGAGCCGAATGCTCTTTATACCATAAAAGCAGGCAGCTCATTTACGTTTACGGCCGAAGCAACAGACCAAGAGCAAGATACGCTGAGCTACTCGATCAGCTACCTACCCGACTGGGCCCATTTTGATGTTGAGAGCGGTACACTCTCTGGATTGACACGCGATATTGATATAGGTCTATACGATACATTGGTCATTTCAGTATTCGATGGTACCGATACTGTTAGCCTACAAGCCTTTGATATCGATGTGGTTTCAGCGGATCAAGATAACAGTGATGGCTCTGGCAGTGACGGCTCTGGCAGTGACGGCTCTGGCAGTGATGGCTCTGGCAGTGATGGCTCTGGCAGTGATGGCTCTGGCAGTGGCGGGTCTGGCAGTGGCGGCTCTGGCGGTGACGGGTCTGGCAGTGACGGGTCTGGCAGTGATGGGTCTGGCAGTGACGGCTCTGGCAGTGATGGGTCTGGCAGTGATGGGTCTGGCAATGATACAACGGACCCTATTGAAGATACAGAGGCCCCATTCATTGAACCTATTGATGACTTAGTTCTACAAGCAACAGGCTTCTTAACAGCGTTGCCAGAACAGAACATCATAGCCTATGATAATGTCAGTCAGTCTGTCACACTCAGGCGCGCCGACCCAATAACAGGCTATCGAACAGGACGCCATATCATTACATGGATTGCCACCGATGACGCTGGCAACCAGAGCGAAGCAGAACAGCAAGTCGATATCTACCCCAGTATAAGATTTTCACGTCGCCCCTTTAAAGTGATAGAAGGGGAAGCCTCCTCATTGAGCATAGCGCTGAATGACGTCAGTCCGACTTATCCTCTGAACGTCAACGTATCTATCAGCGGAACCTCTACAGCAGGCACCGACCATAATATGGAAAACCATCAATATACGCTTGAAAGCGGTACCGTATTGGAGATCCCCTTTGAGACGCATGCAGACAATGAAGCAGAAGGCGATGAAACCCTATCTATAAAAGTAGAAATAGAGACCCCAGATGGGCATACCCTGGGCATACTTGAGACTGATCAGGTAACCATCACTGAAGCGAATATTGCTCCAGAGATTCAATTGAGCATCTCTCAAAATGGCTTGTCAGGTTTTATTGTTGCCCAAGACAGTGGCCCTATTGAGCTCTCGGTAGAGGAGTTACAGCCGAATTTCAATGAGACGATGAGTTATGATTGGAATTTACCAACAGAGTTTAATATTATCAGCAACCATCAGTCTGAAATAGAGATCGACTCCACTGGACTGAACTCTGGGGTCTATACCGTATCGGTCACAGTTACAGATGATGGTACACCTGCGATGAGCACTTACGCCAGCCATACCATACGCGTGATAACTCATATGCCGGTCCTGAGTGAAAGCAGTGATATTGAGAGTGATGGCAAGAAAGATCTTGATGAAGGTCTTAAAGATGTCGACAGAGATTTGATACCAGACTACTTAGACGCCATTGAGAGTGAAACCGTTATGCCGCTGTATTGGCAGGAGAGCAATAAGTATCTCATCGAAGTAGAGCCCGGTTTAAGCATATCATTGGGTAGCGAGAGTGTAGCCCTGGGTAAAATAGAGGCCCACCTAGATCAAAACGATTACAACCTGCTTCAGGAAAACGAGGTTGTTGAACCTAAAGAGCTAACCAATGAGAGCCTGGTCGTCAATGTTAAAATCAGCGGTATTGAGCAAGGCGCTGGATTAATTCCTGCCAGTCAGCTGCAATTCAGTGCCGCTATGACAGTCGGTGAGCAAGAACAGACGGGGGGTATTGCTCGAATTTCCATACCTTTGACCCACTCTATTACAACTCGAACAAAGATTGAAATATATAATGATAATAATAATGATAATGAAGGATGGAAGCCGTACATACGCAAAGACAGTGATAACATATTCAGCTCTAAGGGTGAAAAGGGTGTCTGTTCCGAACCTTACCAATCACATTATCGTGATGGAATGTATGAAGAAGATCAGTGCCTAATGGTTGTAATAACCGATGGTGGTGTGAATGACTCAGACGGTGCAGTAAATGGTGAGGTAGCACTCTTCGCCATAGTCAGCAATACTGGCTCAGAAGAGGATAGCGAGATATTACCTGCACCCGAATCTGAAGATAACAGCGATAGTGACGTGAATAACGCTAGCACAGAGGTGAATGACACCACCGCAGAGGAAGAAGATCAAACAACAAATACGGATAATGACGCAATAACAGACACAAACCTCAACAGTGCCAATGATGGCCTCTTTGATACAGGGGGCGTAGCGACGGGCGGCGGCAGCGCTGTCAACGGAATCAGTGAGCGTACATCCACTGATTCAAACAGCCGTACTGATACTCAGAGTGACTCACGCGCAGAGATCAACGACAGCGATTATGAAAAAGAATATGAAGAAAATTATAATGAGGAGTATGAAAACGACTATGAAGAAGAGTATGAAGAGCCATACTACACTCAAGGATACAGTGAATATAGCCAATACGATTACACATTGGAGCATAGTCAACATTATGATACTCGTGAGCGTGCTCAGTATGAAGACGGCGCGTATGAGGAACGTGACGAACATAGAGAACCGACACAAAAGCTCAAAGAGTATCTAACTGAAGCAGCAGATAGAGACAGTCACACAATGGATGAGCATCTGATCGTCGATACAGCAGGTACAGACACTCAAGTAAACGCTACCTCATCTGATTCAGTGGCTGCAGGTTCAGGGATATCACACAGAACAAACAACCGTGAAGAACGTGAAAATGAGCTTACGACGGAAGAGATTTTCCAAATTGTTTTGGGTTCACTGATCTTAATTATCGTTATCACAACCCTGGCACGCAGGAAGAAGCGATTCGTTATCTCAAAAAGAAAATGGAGAAAATACCTTAGAAGCCAAAAGAGAGAATAGTTCGTTAATCAGAAAACCTAAAAAATCACTATTGGATCTTATTATAACCCGATAGTAGAAGGCGTTTCTGAATCTCATTGGCTTCTGTATCTTGCGCAACGTCTACACTGTCTAAACTGTCTAGAATAGATTGCATATCCTTATTGATCGAGCTGTTCTCTAGGTTTTTTTCAATGCCGTCAGCGAGTGCACGTTTAGCCATCGCTACATCATTGTTAGCCAAGGCTAATAACCCTTCTTTAAAAAGAGCATAAGGCGCAGCCTCTAGCAGCGACCAAACCGTTTCAGCCTCTTGGTGTTTTCCGGATAAAAGAAGCAGAAGGCCCAACTGAAATCGACAGACGGTTAACGTTGAGTCAACCTCAAGCGCCTCACGCATATGTTCAACGGCACGATCATGCAGGCCGATCTCCGCATACTCAGCACCCAAAAAGTAGAGAAGCTTAGCGCGCATGATCAGATCACCCTTTTCTGACATGTCGGCTCTATTTCGGTCGCACTCATTTAAAGCACACTTCATCAACGCTATGGCACGATCATGTTGGTTCTGCTGGCTGGCCTGAATGGCAAGATATAGAACCTCCTCACTGTCGAGCAGTGATACGTACTCTTGCATAGACATCGTTTGTTCTCCCGGCTAAAGTTGCACAAGTTATGAACACAGATTTATATATTTACACACTTCAATGACAGGCCGTAGAATAACGATCCTATTGATAGAAATCAATTGAAGACAGTTGATAAAGACAGAGTGTTTGAAAGTGTGAAAGACGCTTTTAAGCAGGCGCAACAGAAAACGGAAAGGATATACAATGAGCAGACCAAAGAGCCGTGAACAGCAAGCACTTGAGCAACGTCTAGAAACGCTCAGCAAGTACTTAGACAGTGATCCAGAAAATTGCCGCCTGATTGAGGAGACAATTAATATTCTGATGCAGCTTCAACGCTTTGACCAGGCACATGAACTCATTCACCGCGCCCTGAAACTGCAACCCAATCAGCCAAACATTCGATATCAATTGGCATCACTGCTTATGTATACGGGCAAACACTCAGAAGCCGTCTCCATTTTTTACGCACTGCTAGAGCAAGGCCATACGCACCCCTCTATTCGCTACAACCTCGCCTATGCGCTCTCTTATCTAAGCGAATTTAAAGAGGCTGAACGGTTATTTATAGATCGCCAACAGAGAAGTTATACAGACCATTCCAACCCAATTAGCAGAGAAAATAGTATTGAAGATAAAGAGGTTATGCAATCTGAGCTACTCTCTTTCCATCCTGAGGCCCCTCTGCTTCTGGCTAAAATTGAATTTCATCTGGCCAAAACAGAGCTCTCTGAAAAACTCTTAAAGATATATACTGAAGCGGCCAGTGAGCATGGGCACTACCCACCTGCTTCTGTGGCCGAAGCCTATGGACTTCTTGCACTCTTAGCACTCGATGATGAGAAACTGAAAGAGGCCGAACAGCTCTCTAACAGTGCGATGACTATCGATCCTCAAAATAGAGAGGGGCGTATTGTACAGGCGTATATCACACTATCGCATAATCAATTAGAACAAGCACAATCAGCATTTGAGAAGATCATTAAAGAGAACCCTCTCAGTTTCCGAAGCTGGTTTGGACTGGGCGTGGTGCATATGGCGCTGCAAACGTTTGAAAAATCAGAAGAAGCGCTAAAGCGTGCTGTTGAAATACACAATAACAACATGGGGGCTTGGAACTTATTGGCATGGACGCAGCTGGCTCAAAACAGCCTCGACAAAGCTGAGGAGACACTCAGATTGTCAATAGACATTGAACCTAACTTTTCTGAAACACACGGTGTATTTGCACTGGTTAAGCTGCTAAAAAATGATATTGAAGCGGCAGAGAAGGAGTGTGAAAAATCGATTCAACTGGATCAAAACGCATTCTCTGGACATTTTGCAAACGCATTGATACTATCCCACCGCGGTGAAAAAGAGCGCGGTGAACGCATTATTGAAAACTTGTTGAATCACCCAATGGGTGATGAGCAAACACCACTTTCTGAGAAAATGGTTATGCTGCTGCAATCCGTTTCAAAGAATATAAGACATTAGATTTCTTATATTTTTTAATACTCTTCACTTCTTTAATATTTTTAACATCTCTATTAAGCAGCTTTAGAGTTAATTTATATAAAGTGATGGATAAAGTGATGGATAAAGTAATAGATAAAGTGATGTAAATAGACGGATTCATCAAATTAACTGACTTTCAAAATATCGGTAAGATAAAACCATAAGTCGGAAATAGATGAAGGTCAGGTGGGCAAATAGGTACGCAATAGGTGGGCAACAGTTGGATAGTGAGTTAGCAATCGGTTTGACCAATGATATGCTCTGGACAGCGGCATCATCGGCTTTTCCTGTTCTACTAGCAAGCATGGTGGTCGGCTTATTGATCAGTGTATTTCAAGTGGTTACACAAATACAGGAGATGACACTCACGTTTGTACCCAAAATGTTGGCCATTGTCATCGTTTTGTGGGTATTCGGCCCATGGATGCTCTATCAACTGACGAATTATGCTGAAACACTTTTCCGTCGCATTCCGGATACATTTTAACGAACCGTTAAGTATGACGATAGCAGCTTGACAAGTCACTGGCAGTAAGCAGATAGGTAACGATTGTCATGTCCATGAGTATAGAGACCAGCAACCTTGTTGCGCTGCTACTGGTTACAACAAGGTTCGCTCCCCTTATGTTTCTGACACCGATGGATGGAATAGGCAGGTTACCGGCAAAAATTCGACTGTTTTTTATTTTTGGACTCTCATACCTACTGGTACTGACACTGAATATAGAAAGTGCATCACTGCCAAACCAATTATCAGAACTGGTCATCGCCATAATATATGAACTTTTTATCGGTTTTACACTGGCATTTGGAATGCACACTGCATTTGGAGCCATCATGGTAGCAGGCCAAATGATAGACCTTCAAACCGGTTTAGGTTCAGCCACGGTATTGAACCCTGCCTCACAAGAACAGAATCCATTAATGGGTTTGGTTTTACAGTTAATGGGCATTGCGATTTTCTTTTCTATTGATGGGCATCATACGCTATTAAGAGGCCTCGCACTGATGATGGAAACTATGCCTTTGGGGATGTTAGGACCCTTGAGCATATTAGGTAACTTTAATGATATTAACCTGATTGAGATAATGAACCAAGCCATCATTGAGCAATTTGGGCTGACCTTCATATACGGTTTACTGATGGCTGCACCCGTCGTCGCCACACTTCTGTTGTTGGACAGTGGCATTGCCATTATGGCCAAAACCATGCCTCAGATGAATGTCTATTTCCTTTTTTTGCCACTAAAGATATTCATTGGGTTGATTGTTTTGGCCATCTCTCTGCGCTATATAAAACCGCTGATTGACTCGCTGATGCATACTATTTTTAATCTATTCAAACCCTTTTTGGCCTAATCCGTTAACAGATAAAGTTGTAAAGTTATATGTCAGATCAAGCTAGCCAGCATGAAAAAACAGAAAAGGCTTCACCCTATAAAGTACGGGAGGCTAAGAAACAGGGACGTGTAGCCAAAAGTAGCGACATTCAACATTTAGCCGCGCTCTCTACCCTTCTTGTTTTTACCGTCTCTTATGTATCTGACACGCCGGAGCGTTTGGCCGCGCTCTGTCGCTCCATTCTTATTTCCGCGGGCCATTTTGAATTTAACCCGCTTGCCATTAACCTTTGGCTCAATGAGCTCTACCTTGAAGTTTTTCTGATTGCTGCCCCTCTGTTTGCATCTCTGATGATCGTCGGTATCATCATCAATATACTGCAAACGGGCCCCGTACTCTCTTTTTCCTTACTTAAACCTAACCTAAAGCGTATCAACCCCATTGAGGGTGCCAAGCGATTCTTTTCTCTTAAACTTATATTTGAATTCGTCAAAGTGGTTCTGAAAGTAATCATACTCTCTGTTGTTGTTTACTGGGTTATCACCCGTGAGCAACATAACCTGTTTATATTGGGGCACACCTCTGTAAACAGCCTTGCTTCGCACTGGTTAGGGCTCTTTTCCAAACTCCTTGCAGCCATGCTCTGCACGCTTGCAGCCATCTCATTGCTCGATCTTCTCTTTACCCGATGGGATTATATGCGCCAAATGCGCATGACAAAACATGAGGTCAAAGAGGAGCAAAAGCGCCGAGAGGGAGACCCGCTGATCAGACAGAAGCGCCGTGAACTCAGTAGAGAACAGCGCAAAAAGCAGGGTCCTTTATCGGCCGTCAAAGGCGCCGATTTTATCATTACCAATCCAACACACTACGCCGTCGCCATACGGTATGAGCGCAGCAAAATGGTTGCCCCTCAGGTAACCTGCAAAGGGGCGGGTGAACGCGCCCTGCTGATTAAAGAGCTGGCTTACCGCAACCAGGTTTCAGTCATTCAATCACCGGCCCTTGCGAGAAAGCTTTATAAAAAAGTAAACGTGGATCAATGCATTCCGTCCTCAGCCTATGCTGCGGTTGCAAACATATTACATCAAGTCAGGTCTAAGACGGGCTCTCTCACTGGAGCGCGACCTGAAAAGATGAATCAAAAAAACAACCTGAATCCTGAGGTGCCTTTATGAGTCAACCTTCTCACTCTGCAAGCAGCAATATGCACTGGGCTGAACGTGCTTTTGGAAAACGCAGTGAACTGGTTTTGGTTGCTGTAACCATCGGGATTTTATTGGTGCTCTTCACACCAATACCGGCGGGGCTGCTCGATTTTCTTCTGATCACCAACTTCAGCTTTGCTCTACTGGTCCTGCTGCTCACGTTTTATATGGATAAACCCCTTGGTTTTTCTACTTTTCCATCACTGCTTTTGATTGCAACACTGTTTCGATTATCGCTCAATATCGCTGCGACACGCCTGATACTGTCAGATGCAGATGCAGGGGCTGTTATCTCTGCTGTAGGGCACTACATCGTGGGTGGTAATTATGTGATCGGCCTGGTTGTTTTTCTTATTCTGATTGTTGTTCAGTATGTCGTCGTCACAAACGGTGCTCAACGGGTGGCGGAGGTGGCTGCACGATTTACACTGGACAGTATGCCTGGTAAACAGATGAGCATTGATGCCGACATGAATATGGGCTTAATTGATGAAAAGCAGGCACGTAAACGGCGTAAACATGTCGAGAAAGAGGCTAACTTCTATGGCGCAATGGATGGTGCCAGTAAATTTGTGAAAGGTGATGCCATTGCAGGCATCCTCATTGTCTTAATCGATATTATTGGCGGTCTGGCCATTGGAATTGCTCAAAAAGGGATGCCTTGGAGTGATGCTGTTTACACCTATACACTTCTAACGGTAGGTGACGGCATCGTCACACAAATACCGGCACTGATCATTTCGACGGCCACAGGGATCATCGTTACACGGGCTGCCACGGATGCTCAATTTGGTATGGAGATCACCCGTCAGATTACACGCTATCCCAAAACTCTGGTGATGCTCAGCGTAGCACTGCTCGGCCTACTCTTCTTACCCTCTATTCCAGCCTTCCCTGTTATTATTGTGTTGGCGATAGCCCTATCACTCGCTTATGTTGCATTCAAACATCATAACGAAGAGGTGGATGACGATGATTATGATGAGGGCATTCATGCCGACGATGAACGCGATGAGAAGCTCTATAAAACCTTACAGGTTGACCCTCTTACTCTTCACGTCGGAACGAACCTTCTTTCACTGACCACTGAGGATGAGAATGACTCGATTATTGAGCGCATCAACCGATTGCGTGAACAACTTGCCGAAGAGCTGGGTTTTGTCGTTCCCAGTACAAAAATTATTATAAAAGATAGTCTTGACCCTAACCGCTATGAGATTCATATTTTTGACAGCAAAATCGCGACCGGTACGCTCCATAGAGAAAAGTTGTTGGCAATCAGTGCTACAGACAAATCATCAACATTAGAAGGTATTTCCACAACCGACCCCTCTTATGGTTTACCTGCACTATGGATTGATTCAACTCATAAGGACAGTGCAATCGAACAGGGCTTTACCGTCGTTGACTCAGATACGGTGTTACTCACCCATTGCAGTGAAATCATACGCAGACATACCCCAGAGCTTTTAACACGCAACGAGACTGAGAAATTGATTTACCGTGTTAAACAGGCACAACCTGCCCTCTACGAAGATGTGATCCCTAATACGATCTCGCTGGCTGAGCTTCAATCCATTTTACAACTTCTGCTTGAAGAGCGCGTCTCAATACGCAATATGCCCCTGATCTTTGAAGCCCTCTTAGGGGCAAGCAAAACGACCAAAGAGATTGGGCCTCTAACAGATTATGTTCGTAAACGTCTAGGCCGATCCATTTGCGATAAACTGGTCAATGATAACGGTGAGCTTCATGTTATGACTCTGTCCGCTCATGTTGAACAAGCCCTATTGAGTGCTCTGCGACAAGAGGGTGAACAGGCGACTCTGTTGCTCGATACAAAATACAACGAATCCTTTATGAATGCTCTGGGTCAACGCATAGAAGCACAGATCGCACTGGGCGTAAAACCCACTCTGGTCACAATGCCGTCGCTTCGAAGGCCCCTGCGCCAATTGCTTGAGCGTGTATTCCCACAACTCAACATCATCGCCTTAACCGAAATTCCTAAGCAGCTCTCCATACAGGCGTCTGGCACCGTCTCTGTCGATACGTCGCCGCGACAACCTCTAGGAGGTACACCATCATGAGTGAGTCCATCAACACCGTTCACCTTCTTAATCATGCGCTCAATGTCGATATGAGTCGAATGAAAAGCCTAAGTAATAACAGCGCCAACATCAGTTCATCAGGTTATAAGGCTGAAATTCCGATTGTGACACCGTTCGAGCAGATGATGCCCAGCATAAACATGGAGACCTCTCGCGCTGCATCGGTATCAGAAGGCAATCGTGGAGCCGTGACCATAACACGCGATCTCTCTATGGGCAGCCTTCAAAAAACCGATAATCCACACACCTTTGCCATTAACATGATGGGTTATATACAGGTAGACGCTTATTACAGCCGCGGCGGACCACTCTCTCTAAACGCGCACGGCGAACTGGTCTTAATGAACGGCTTGAATAAACCACTTAAAGTACAGGGACAACGCGGCACCATCGTCCTCGACCCCATTGATTTTAAACTGCTGCCCACCGGTGAGATTGAGCAGGATGGTAGAGTGGTCGATCGCATCGCACTGTTCGAGTTCAATGAACCCAGCGCACTGCACTATCTAGGCAACGGGCTCTATGATAATGGTTCAGAAGAACCGATTGAAAGCCAAGCAACAGCCCCATTTTTACCTGGTTTCGAAGAGCGTTCCAATGTCAACTCTACCGAGATCAGTATCAAAATGATCGAAGTATCCCGACAATTTGAGATGAACCATCAGATACTAAAAAGTTATGACAGCCTACTGAACAGCGCGATAAATGATTTAGATCTGTAAAACAGTATTGAACAGTAACATAAATTTGATAAAAGACATGAGGAGAGAGATCGATGTATGATTCTCTATATATTGCCGCTACAGGTCTTAATGCTGAAAAAGAGCAACTTGATACAATATCGCACAACTTGACCAACCTTCAGACGACAGCGTTCAAGAAATCGCGTATTAATTTTACGGATATCGTGCACAACACGCACAACCAAGATACGGTCACAACCGCAATTAAACACGCCGTCACCGGACAAGGTGTGGCGGTTACTGGAAAACAAGCTCAATTTACGGTGGGTGATTTGAAGCAGACACAAAACCCTCTTGACCTTGCCATTCGTGGCCATGGCTTTTTTGAGGTAAAAACCGCTGAAGGCGATTACGCTTATACGCGCAACGGATCGCTTAAAATCGATCGAGAGGGTTATCTTACCTCATCCGAAGGCGATCGACTTTCACAACAGATTCAGATTCCAATCGATACCAAGCAGGTCGTCATCAATCTGGATGGCTCCGTGAGCGGTCAAGTCGGTCACGATGGCAGCCAGTGGGTTAATTTAGGTCAAATTGAGTTGGCCACATTCACCAACCAAGCGGGCCTTGAAGCCGTTGGCCAACAACGTTATAGGCCAAGTGACGCATCAGGTCCTGCGATCTACTCCGTCCCAGGTGAGAATGGCGCGGGTGAACTGCAGCAAGGGTTTCTTGAAGCCTCCAATGTCAGTTTTGTTGAAGAGATGGTTGCGCTCGTCGTCGCACAGCAAGCGTATCGAAGCTCTGCACAAGTGATACGAGCGATTGATGAGATGTTGCGTATTAATAACAGTTTTAGAGGATAGGCCTATTTTAATCCTATGTTGAGGCGTGGGGACGACAATAAAATTAAAATAAAAAAAGAGTAAAGTCTTGTAAAAACAACATAAATACCGGGGGATGTAAAAATAAATAAATGAACAAAA
>JAYPBG010000077.1:0-1049 GCA_038124075.1 Gammaproteobacteria bacterium | reverse complement strand
AAATTACTTTGACATTTAAAGCGGATGCATGTCTGAGCAAAGCGAGTTCAGGAGCGGGGAATGTCAAAGTAATTTCGTGCCCATGCCTAAGGGTAGGTGAGCTAAATAACGTATGTGGTATTCCGTGAACAGTATGATCTCTTCTTTTCGACCTTTTGATCTTTCGATTCATTTATCGAAGCATTTATCGATTTATCTGTCGATTTATCTATCGGTGGCTGTCTCATGTACGCTTCTTCTCTTTAGTCAGAGTGTACACGCCAATACCGTCACGATCGATCAAGAGGTTGAGAGAAGCATGGCGCACTACTTATCCCTTGCAAAACAACATCTAGAGCACTCACTGATGACTCAAAGCGAACGGATCACAAACGTATCGGTCGTACCGGTGAGCCAATTGCGCAGACTCAGTAAGCCGTTAAAACCAAACCCCATCAAAGTCGTACCCCGAAAGCTCGATCTGACGACGCTCAATGCGCGCATCTGTGTCTGGGTCGACCTTTGGTATCACGCATCATCTTCGCCACAATACGCCTTACCCTTCTGGTTCTCTGTAGCGGCTGAAGGGCCGGTATGGGCCTTTAATCAAACCGTGTATGCCGATCGGACAGTGGTTGAACAACACCTGATGCGCAAAGAGGTGAACCTCACTGCACTTCAAGGCAGCCCGATCTCTGACCTGTCTAAATTACATCATAAAAAGCTTGTTAGACGTGTGACACGTGGAGAGATCTTAGTGGATGAGCTCATGACTGAGCGCCACACCATTGAGATTGGCAAACCAGCCCGTGTTGTATCTCATTCAGGCAGTGTCACCATCGAATCAACCGCAGAAGCGTTAAATAATGGTGAGGTAGGTCAACGTGTTCAACTGCAATCATATCAATCAAACCGCACCTTCTGGGGTGTCGTAAAAGAGGGTGGTCTCATATGGGTAAAATAGTTGGTAAAACATCTTATGATTGGTCATTTAGATGGATTACGCATTTATGGGTGGGTATGACCTAAATTTGATGTTATTTTGTTGGTGATTTTCGAGTATAATGCCC
>JAYPBG010000076.1:8624-12683 GCA_038124075.1 Gammaproteobacteria bacterium | reverse complement strand
GGTGAGCAGTTTGACAACCTGTTCTGCGACATAAGGCCCCATGCCGTCATTGATGCGCCGACCCGCGAGGATGACGTCGGGATGGTGGCCGATCTCTTCAGCTTTATAGGTCAAGTAGTAGGGGTCAACGCTGATGCAGTGTCCACCGACAAGGCCGGGTTGAAAAGGGAGGAAGTTCCATTTGGTCCCCGCTGCGGCCAAGACCTCTTGGGTATCAATGCCCAGTTGATTGAAGAGTATGGCCAGCTCATTGATCAGTGCAATATTCAGGTCGCGTTGAGTGTTTTCGATCACTTTTGCCGCTTCCGCGACACGGATGCTTGAGGCTTTATGCGTACCGGCGGTTATGATGCTTTTATAGAGCTGGTCAATATACTCTGCAGCGGCATCGGTTGATCCTGAGGTGACTTTCAGTATGGTGGTCACACGGTGCTCTTTGTCGCCAGGGTTGATGCGCTCAGGGCTGTAGCCCATCGTAAAGTCGCGGTTGAAGGTCAGCCCTGAGTGAGATTCAATGATGGGCACGCAGACCTCTTCTGTGCAGCCAGGGAAGACGGTGGACTCAAAAATGGCGATATTTCCCCGTTTGATCACCTCGCCAATCAACTTGCTGGCGGACTGCAGGGGTCGTAAGTCGGGTTGTTTATTCTTATCAATAGGTGTGGGAACGGTGATGATATAGATATCGCACCCCACCAGGTCAGATTTCTCTGAGCTGTACGTGAGCTGTGTAGCGGATGTGAGCAGCTCAGGCTCAACCTCCAGTGTGCTGTCAAATCCATCGTTAAGTTCAGAGATGCGCTGTTGATTGATGTCAAATCCGATGGTTTTGTACTGTTTTCCAAATTCAACGGCGAGTGGGAGGCCAACATAGCCTAGGCCGATGATACCCAGTTTTGCTTCCTTTAGGTTGGTTGCATCAAAAGTCATCATTTTGTCTTAAATCCTTTAACATCGATGGTATAAAGATCGCCTGAGTAAACCGGCACTTGTAACTGCGCTCACGCTCTGCCTCTCAAAGCGCCCGTATTCTAGCCTGTGAGACAGGCGGGTACAATAGCCTAATGAGTCGCGCAATAAGTAGCGCAATAAGCAGTGAACAATGAGCCATATTAGAGAGTAAATATAGATACTTATAGTCAGAGGTCCAGTGAATCAGAGGCTTGTGCTTTTAATTGATCATATTCAAATCACAAAGCGTTGCAACATGTTGCGCAAACACATATAGTATGTGCCATTTATACGTCCTACTTCTAGTGTCCATTGACGAGCTTTCTTGTGCTGAGATTTGAGTAAAATTTGCATAGGGTTCGGCAGTGGTCTTCTGTTGTGCATGAACCTTAGGCGATGTAAGAGGCTGAACAGCTGTGACCTATATTCGAATCTTTAAACACTATGTAAAAGTGCCTTATTTGCTGCTTGGGCTGGTCGAAATGGCACTCTACTTTCTATCGATCTATCTGGGTGCCTCTGTTCGCCTTTATGGTAATGACCCTATCTTTGCTGAGTTGGGCCCTCTCTATCCCCGTGCAATCCTATTTTCTGTGGTGCTGATTTTAAGCATGATGGCGATGGGGGTGTATCAATCAAAGGCCCAGGAGGGCATGTCGGGCATTACGCTGCGTGTTGCTGTCAGCTTTTTAATGGCGGCCGCTGTTCTCTCTATGCTGTTCTATATATTCCCAGGCCTCTATATGGGTAGAGGTGTCTTGGCTATTTCTGCCATTATTGCGTTTATTTTGTCCATCGCCATCCGGATTATTTTTCGACGTATCGCCGATGAGCAGCATATTAAGCGTCGAATAGCCATTTTAGGGGCTGGGAAGGCCGCTCAAAATCTCTATGACCGCATTGTCATGAAAAACGGTGCGGGCATTGAGATTGCTGGTATTATTCCCATGCCCAATGAGGCGGTTAAGATTGACTCACATTTGATCCTTGAGACGGATGACCTGCACCAATGGGCTGTCGAGTCTAAGGTTGAAGAAATTGTTGTTGCGATCAGTGATCGCCGCCAAGGGTATGATCTTAACAGCTTGCTGGATTGCAAATTGGATGGTATTCAAGTGGTTGAGGCGATCACGTTTTTTGAGCGTGAGGCAGGCCGGGTGGAGCTGGACCTTCTTTATCCAAGCTGGTTGGTGTTCTCAGATGGTTTTAATCTCTCTGCATTTCGGTCGTTTATTATCCGCATTTTCGATATCATCTCCAGCGCCGCCTTGCTTCTTGTGACTTGGCCTGTTATGGCCGCTACAGCCTTTGCGATCATCTTTGAAGATGGCTTGGGGGCTAGCTTTCTCTATCGTCAGGAGCGTGTAGGTTATAAAGGTCGACGATTCAATGTCTATAAATTCCGCAGTATGCGAGAGGATGCGGAGAAGTTTGGTGCTCAGTGGGCTCAGGAAAATGACCCTAGGGTGACAAAAGTAGGTCACTTTATTAGAAAATATAGAATTGATGAGCTTCCGCAAATATTAAATGTCTTTAGGGGTGATATGGGGTTTGTGGGGCCGAGGCCAGAAAGGCCTGAGTTTGTTGTGCAGTTAAGCGAAAAGAACCGCTATTTCAGTGAGCGTCATCGAGTTAAGCCAGGTATCACAGGGTGGGCACAATTAAACTACCCTTATGGTGCTTCTGAGTACGATGCGTTTCGCAAACTTGAGTATGACCTCTATTATGTAAAAAATCACAGTTTGCTTTTGGATCTGTTAATTCTTATTCGAACGGTCGAAGTGATACTCTTTGGTAAGGGCGCACGCTGACCGAGTGATATACAGCTTGTGTTTTGCAGCGGCTTTAGTCATCATAGCCATTGGGCCTATTATTATTGTGCCTGTATTTGTGCTGTATTTGTGTATGTTTGTGCTTGAGCGCCCTGCAGGCAACGCATATAATGCCAGGGTCGATTAAAAAGTGATCTTAATTTACCGTTGAACGTTTAACCTTCGAGACAGTGGCGAATGAACCCAGAATCTAGAAAAAACGCAGAGTCAATCAGCGCGGAAGAGAAGCCCAACAAATCAACCATGACCGGTCAAGCCTCAAGCCAAGAGTATGAGCAGCGGCCGAATGGCTCAACGAATGACTCAAAGTCCGCCCACCGGCCAGAAACGTTAGAGCCATCACTCGGTCCCAGTGTGCAGCAGAGCGCGCAGAGGCGCAGTGTTCACGGTGGATCGACTTCTACCGCTTTAGTCTCATCGTCGAAAGAGATTGCCAAAATGGTGGAGCCGAGCCTATTAACCGCTCAAGAGCTCCAGGCCCAGAAAATCATCTATCCGCAAATGGCGGATACCCGTACGGTTGACCTCTATCGAGAGCTTCGCACAAAATTGCTTTATCGCTCAAACGGTGAAAATAAAATTACGTTAGTGACCTCCGTCCTTCCCGGGGGTGGCTCCACGCATGTAGCGCTTAATTTGGCAGCGGCTTTTGCATTTGATCAGACAAAGACAGCGCTGATCATTGATTGTAATTTAAGGAAGCCGGCCCTGCATACACTGCTCTCTCTGGAGCCACAAATTGGGTTGACCGACTTTTTGGAGCGTCAAATGGTAGGCCTGGATAATATCATCTATGCAACAGGGATCGAACGTCTCCGGCTGATCCCTGCGGGCAGCTCACGTGAGGTGGCGACAGAGTACTTTACCTCTATGCGAATGAAGGCGCTCCTGGATGTGCTTCAAAAACGGTACAGTGATCGACACCTTTTTATCGATGCCCCATCCATTACAGAGGCGGCTGATACCCGTATCCTTGCTGAGCTGTGTGACCAGGTGCTGCTGGTTGTACCTTATGGCAAGGCCGCAAATGAGCACATTGCTCAGGCCCTTGATGCCATTGGTGAAGATAAGATTGTGGGTGTGGTTGTCAATAACGGCTAGTGTCATATCGTAATTAAACCCACCGGCTTTGATCTATAAAGAAAAGTCTTTGGTTAAGCTTTTAAATGACTTTTTTCCACTCATTTACTTGTCAAGCAGCTATAGTATTGTCAGTCGGGCAGTGACAGATAGATGTTTAATGTTTTCAAAAATGGCTCAGTTGAGAGCTGTGTAT
>JAYPBG010000076.1:7968-8614 GCA_038124075.1 Gammaproteobacteria bacterium | reverse complement strand
ATTCTTTTTAGGCGTTGATGCTCTTTAGGTGGAGAAAGCGGCAGCTTTTTATGAGCAGGCAGTGTTTCATATGGGAAGGCTGGAAATAAAATCGGTAAGGGCGCACTGATCGTTTTCCGCTTGACACTATCGGGCAGCTTGAAGACTAGGTTGGCTTTTACGGCTGGCGCTAATTTTTGAACCTTCCTCAGAGAGCCCTTGAGCTCATCTTCCAGGTCGCGCAGTCTCTGCAGTTGTGCGCGAATGTGTGTTTTCTCCTCTCCAAGTTTTAATAGCCGTTTCTCAGCCTCTTCCGGTGTGATTTTAGTGATACTGCGCCCATCGAGTGACCATGTGAAACCGACACGATCAGGGTGTTGTTTCAGAAGCGGTAGCTGCCGATAGCACTGCTTGAGGTGTAGGCGGCTTAAGCTTTGGCTTCTCAGTGCTTGTCGAAAGGCGGGATGGCGATCGGGCAGAGAGAAGGGGATTTCGTTGACCCACTTAGGGTGCTGTTTTTTGATCTCTGCCATAACGGCTTGAAAATGTTTTTTTGCGGTATTGATCTCTTCGGCTATGCGGGCGGTGGAGGGGCTCATCCCGATAAGGCCGTGACAGCTCCTTGTTTCATTGCTGGCTTGCCCATCGATAAAGAAGAGGGAGAGGT
>JAYPBG010000076.1:4203-7958 GCA_038124075.1 Gammaproteobacteria bacterium | reverse complement strand
CAATGGCTTTTTCAATCGGTTCCACGTGCGCTTCGGTTTCCAATGTGCTGAGAGGGACCCAGTGCGGGTAACCTTGGGCGGCATCGTTTCGTAATGCAGATTTAAGTTGTGTAAGCAGTGAGACCAAGTGATCAAATGCATCATGCAGTTGAGTATGAATCATATTGCCACGTCCTGTTTATACCGTTACCCAATAAGAAGAACTCTATAGCGGTTTCTGCAAAAAAGCAACCGTTTTACCCCATAAAAAGGTTGAGGTGAAGGTGTCTACGGTTTCAAAGCGCGGCTCTTCACAGTAGTCGTTAAGTGGGTAGCTGATGGTGATGATGCGAGTCTCTTTTGAAAGTCGGCTTAAAATCTCTGTTAGCTTTTCAATGGCGCTCTGTTCAAAAGCGCTGCCGTAAAGATAAATAATGGTTGCTTTCGAGAGGTCGACAGTAAAAATATCAGACTCAATCAGCTCTATCGCACAACCAAGCCGATCAATGATGCGCCGAGTGATTCGATTAAATGTAGGGTTCAGTTCAACGCCTGTGATGCGGCATGGGTAGCGGCTGCTCATCCAGAAGAGCAGTTTTGCTCGACCGCACCCCAGGTCGAAAAAGTGGTCATGCTCACTGATCTGTAAGGACTCTGAAATGGACTCAAGTGTACGCAGGGGCGTCTCTCCATACGGCTGTATGGGTTGGCCGGTGCGCATAAAGTAGCGCCTGCAGGTTCGGTAAGGGTTTATAAAAAGGTAATGGATCGCCAGCCACCCTTCGGCGCAAAGGTAGTTGGATTGTTTGCGATACCGTAGGAGGTCGGAGAAATACCCGACGATCTCTTTGATATTTACGATGATGCCGAGAAGCGTTAATTTAATAAAGCGAATCATGATGGGTCCACGCGTATGGTTTGCACTCACTGTCTGTGCTAACTATAGCAGTTTGAGAAGTAGCAGTTTGAGAAGTGTTGTCCCTTGTGGCGACGATAAGTGCCTGTTAGCCCATTCAATGACCTCTGCTAAACTAAAAAGGGTCAATCTACACTTAAGCAACAGTGAATGTAATTGAATATAATTGAACGGTATTGGGGTGCCCATGGATCTACTCGATCGACTCAATCAGCAGAAGATCATTCCGGTCGTAACCTTTACAAAGGTGGATCAAGTAAAACCGTACCTTGATCTTCTGATTGGCAGCGGTATTAACACCATTGAGATTGTATTGCGCAGCGACCAGGCGCTGCATGCACTTGAGACGGCGAGGCATCACATTGAGCAGAGCGGTGCAGAGGGGTTTAGTGTGGGTGCAGGAACCATCAGATCGGTTGAACAGCTCAATACAGCTGTCAATGCCGGGGCTCAATATGCGTTAAGCCCTGGTATAGAGGCGGAGCTTATTGTGGCGGCTAAAAAAATCAACACACCTTTTGTGCCCGGTATCGCCACACCATCAGAGGTGATGCAAGGGCTTGTTGCAGGGTGTGACTGCTTTAAGTTCTTCCCCGCAGGTGCTTTTGGTGGGGCTGCCGCCTTACGTGCGTTCTCGGGGCCATTCCCTGAGGCGCGGTTCTGTCCAACAGGCGGTGTTTCACAGGAAACGATGGGGGATTACTTGGCGTTGCCCAATGTGTTTGCGGTGGGCGGTACTTGGCTCGCTCCTCTGGCGGCACTTGAAAACAGCGAGTGGGCGATGTTGGAAACCCTCATGTCAACAGCGGTCATGTCGCTCTCAGCGCTCACAACAGCCACACGATGAGGCGGCTTACCTTGTGCTTCTTGAGGGTCTTTTTTTTGATGGGTGTGATCGGCGCGCTGTTGGCTCAGAATGCGTATGCACAATCGATATGGCTCTCAAAGCCAGGGCAATCCTCTCTGGAGTGGTTGTTAACCGATCATGAAGGTGCTAAAGCGTTGCGCTCTGGCAAGGCGTGCGTAGCCTGCCACTCAGAGGGCCTGTTTGATGCACCTCGTAAGGCGGATGTTGAGATCAAAGGTGAGCGAGGCCACCTACGGATCACGCTGGATATTGAACTCAAAGATTCTAAACGACCCTCTGCAGATTTAGCCCTTCTTTTAGGCAGGCCCGAAGAAAAGTCATTTGCTCGAATAGGGTGCTGGGCAGCCTGTCACAGTGATATGCGCTACATGGATCAGGATGCTGGGCTGGGTAAATATCTGGCGACCACTCGCAAACGCATGTCACGCTCAGGGGGTGGAAAGGAGCTCAAAAGGCTGAGTGATTTAAAAATGTTGCGCTTTCAAAACCGTTTTTTGGAGATGTGGCAAATTCGCATTATCGATGGAGAGGTGTTTACGGTGTGGCAAGAGGATCTGTTAGAAACCAGTAAACGTTTAGCGATGGGTGCTCTGCAGGCTTCATCCACGGTCAAGGATGGGCGGCTAACATTGACGATCAAGCGCCCTTATAAAATTGCTGAAAATCTAATCCATTTTCGGCCCGGGGCGTCGTATATCTTAGGTGTAGCGCTTCTATCAGATGAGCCCCCCATACCCATGCTTGAAGTGGAGGTGGGTGATGCGGCTCAGGCAGCGCATCAAGGAGAAGCAAAAGGAGAGGATAAGAAGGATAAGAAGGATAAGAAGAGTAAAGAAAGCGGTAGGGAAAAAGACACCAAAGATAAAAAAGGTAACAAAGATAAAGCAAACAGCGGTGATCTGAAGAGCGAGGAGGGCGAGGAAAAAAAACCACCGCTTGACCCTAAGATAGGGCCGCAGCACTGGGTCAGCTTCCCTGTTCAATTTAAGCTTTAAAGAGGCCTGATCACAGGGCATGATAAACATGTTACCTAAGGTAACGCCCCAGCCGTTCAAGGGCATGACTTGATAGAGATCACAGAATCAAAGAGGTTGAGTTCGCAAAATATTTAATATAGATTAGTTCTATCGTTGCTACGGTGTTGTTAAGATGTTGTTAAGACATGTGTAAAGCGTAGTTTGAGAGCAATCGATTAAATAAGTAGTAGAATAACCAATAGTGGAGGCGTGACAGGATGCGTTTAACTTTGAATCTAAAATTCATCAATGTGCTAAAAAGGAAATTATTGGCCGCTTGTCCAGTAAAAAGAATTCAAAAATTTCCCCCCTCTCTGCGATCACCCAACCCCTTACCACCTCTCAACCGTTTAATGAATACCCCTCTCTCTCTTATGCTGTTCATATCAGCTGCACTCACTGGCTGCAGCACCGTTGATATGGAAGAGCTGCACAGCGATACTGTGGCCGCGACATCGTTGGAGCGCCGCCACTATCATGTCGACATTCCCTCATTTGATGGCACTTTATTGCGTGCCACCGTCTTCCAACCCGCACTGCACAGTTATGAGCGAGCCCCTCTGATCATCCATGCGCACGGTTGGGCCACGTGGCGCATGAAGGGCAAAGTGGGCCTTCAGGGCACGTTCATGGTCCATGGAAAAGCGGGCTTGAAGGCCTGGGAGGAAGGTTATTGGGTGATCAGTTATGATCACCGAGGCTTTGGTGCCAGCCAAGGTAAAGTCAATATCATGGACCCCGAGATTGAAGTACAAGACGCCATTGCGGTGATGGATTGGGCCACTGAGAACCTGCCACGTCTGATGTACGATGACGCAGACGCGAAAGACCCTAAAGTCGGTATGTTAGGTGAGAGTTACGGTGGACAGGTGCAGCTGTTGGCATCGATCCAAGACCCACGCATTGATGCCATTGTCCCTATGACCACATGGCACGATCTTTCAGAAGCCATTGCCCCTGGCGGCCACCTTAAGAG
>JAYPBG010000076.1:0-4193 GCA_038124075.1 Gammaproteobacteria bacterium | reverse complement strand
GCCTTAAGAGCTTCTGGTCAACCATATTCTTTGGTTTTGGCACACTGACCAGCGCGTTTGATGTCAATCAGATCTACAAAAAAGAGTATTTAGCCTCTTTTAAAGGCAAGATGACGCCAGAACTAAAAGCGCTTCTCTATGACCGCAGTATGGCGAAGTACTGTAACGAAGGCCAATACCCGCAAGCCGATGCGCTGTTTATTCAAGGCTTTAGAGATACGATTTTCCCGCTGAATCATGCCATTATGAATCACGCTTGTACCCAGAAAGGGTTTAACGCTAACCGTAATCGCCCCAATGACTCGCGACTGTTGGTGATGCAGGGTGGGCACCTTCTACCGACTCAAAAATGGACAGGTCTACCGATTTTTAATACAGAAAAAACGATTCACTGTGAGGATCAAGAGATTCACTTAAAGGATGTGATGGTCGACTGGTTTGATGCAAAGTTACGCGGCCAGCCAGAAAAAGTGGCTCATGTGCCGCAGCTCTGTATGACCCAGGACTATAAGACAGGTATTGTTGCTCAAGATATACCCGTGGGAGGTGAGCCCATTGCACTTGAGAAGAGCAGTATACGGCCTGGTGTTGCGGGGATGTTCGAAGTGGTTGCTAGGCCGATCGATTGGTTGACCGGTTTACCAAAATCAATGCTGGGCCGTGAGAAGATGCTGACTGAAATAGAGAAAACCGCTAAGTCCAAAGGGGGGTTGCTACGTCCAGCATTTATACCGCTTAAAGTGGCGGATAAAGAGGGTGTCTTGGCCGGTGTGCCAACCGCTGAGCTTTACCTGGATTCAGAAAAAGAGAATGTCACCCTCTTTGCAGCGGTGGGTGTGAAAAAACCGAACAGTAATAAAATTAAAATTTTAAGTGAGCAAGTGTTACCGATATCAGGGCGAGGTTACCATACTACCCACCTGCCCGGTATGAGCGGCAACATTGAGCGTGGTGATGTGGTTGGCTTGGTTGTCTATGGAACAAACGGCCAGTATTTTCTGAACCGTACCTATGCTATGAATAAAACTGAGGTGAGTGGTACGGTGAACTTACCGCTGTTGCGTAAAGCAGGGAACCAGTATGTGGCTTATTCTTCCCCTGTTGCCCTTGATAATGTGGCAGCAAATGATGCTGTCTCCACCGGCGCCACGGCTTCCCGAGCGTTGACGGGCATTCGGACCGCCAATTCGGGGTCATCTTTCTTGCTGGAGTAGGGGATTGCCTGGGCGTGCTCAGCTGGACGGGTTGATGATAAACAGCTCTGAAGGCAGCGAGATAACGGTTTCAAATGCGACAAAGGGGGTGTCATCCCTCTTTTCACTGAGCAGATTAAGCGATACGCTGCACTGGCTGTCGTCCAAGAATTGCTTGACGGCATCCATCCCTACACCGCGGCCGGACGTTTGAGATATATGATCTTTTGTGGAGAGACCCGAGTGAAAAATAAGATCGGCGATCTCTGGTATGGTTGGCGTGGCTTCTTCGTTCCATAGCTGTAACGCACGGCCCCTCTCATACAGCTTATCAATATTAAGCCCGGCGCCATCATCCTTAATATGAATCTCTAACGTTGTTTCATCGTTTTTTTCATCGATGCGTGTATAGATATCAATGCGCCCTTGAGCGGCTTTGCCCATTTGGGTGCGGACCTCAGGGCGTTCAATGCCATGATCAATGCTGTTTCTTAAGAGGTGGGCAAAGACGTTATTGATGACCTCATTGACACCCGTTGAGATTCGAACAGAGCCCGCATCGATTTTAACAATCGGTTCTTGCTTATCAAGATCTTTCGCAAGAGAGGGTAGTGAGGCAACAAGATCCTCAAGTATCTCGTTGAGTGACTGGGTGTTTGCATGATCAATGATGGTTTGGACGGGCTGAAATGCGTTAGCGTGTTTAACCTCTGGGAACTGCTGTTGTATAGCGTCCATGCACGCTTGAACGGTCTCTATCAGCTTGGCTTGGTCTTGCTGTGAGTTGGTTGAAGTGCTTGATGCATGATGAGTATGAGTGCCTCTGCCTAAGATCTCATAATGGACGTGGTCGTATTGATTCAGTGCCTCCTCAACAGCGTTTAATTCGTCGAGGAGCGTCTGTGGATCCCAGGATGCACCCTCATCACTTCTGAGCGTACTGTAGGTGGTCTCCGCATTATGGACAACATCCGTTAAACGGGTGAAGCCATAGGTGCGGGCGTTGCCTTTTATGGTGTGCATATTGCGAAAAAGCAGATTTAATGTTGACGCATTTATGCTCTCCCTGTCCGCTATGCAAGCGCGGTTCTCTTCGATAAAGCGGTGCGCACTGGTCTCAAAGTCGACATATTTTTCACTTTTGATGGAGGCGAGTTGGCCAAGCACCTCAAGCTCTTGTTTCTGCTTCTCCGCTTCAAGCTCCAAGGCTTTGTAAGCGGTGACGTCTCTGACGGTGACCATCAGTTTTTGTATCTCATCGTTATCACCGACAATGGCGTTCCAATCCAGAGATAGGATCTTTTTATTCCCATGAACGGTGCACTCATACTCTTTGGTCAGGGCGTGTGAGTTGAACTCGAACATGTCGGCATCGTCACCCAGTAACGAGTTAATGCATGCTTGGTTTCTGTTGAGTTCGTCAGAGCCTAATCCAGCTCCAGAAAAGAGCAGCTCATGAGCTTGCTTACCGGCGATATCGTCTGTTTCAAATACGTTGGTTAAAAAGGCTGAGTACTCATCATGAACGATGCCATCGTCAACAACGGTAAACAGGCCTTGCTGCATATTGTTCAGCATGCCTTGCATATCCGTATTTTTCTGTTTTAGCTCAGCGGTGCGCTCTTCCACTTTCTGCTCCAGCGTACGATTTTGCTCTTCAATGGTTTCGCGCATTCGAATATTTTTAATCGTTGTGACCAGCTGTTGGGCGATGGTCTCTGCGAATTCGAAATCACTCTCTTCAAAGCGCACCTCATCAACGTTTCCAGACAAGTTTAGGGCGCCAAGTGTCAGGGGGCCATCTTTTAGTGGAACACAAATCAGTGCTCGGGTATCGCCCTCTTGGTGGCCAATAAATCGATCATCTTTTGAAATGTCTGGAATATAAATAATTTTTGATGTGCTAATGGCTAAACCCATAATGCCTTCATTTTTTCCGAAGGTGCGTGGTGCCTTGTGGGTGTTGCTCTGTTTCAGTGGAGAGAAACACATCAGCTCAAGCATGTTGTTTTTATTGTAGAGGTATATAGAGCCACTCTTTACGTGAGTGTGGGTAGAAAGCGCGTGCAGCGCTTTCTCCAGGGCATCTGCCTGCAGTCTCATGCCAGCCAGATCCTGACCGATTTGATTGAGATCGTGAAGGTCTTGTATCTTTTTCTGTATGCCGGTTTTCATAACATGGAAACTGTCAGCCAGGTCGCCAATCTCATCCTTGCGGTTTATTGAAATAGAGAGATCATAATTGCCTTTTGCAATACTGGAAGCGATGTTTTTGAGAACCACTAATGGCTTTGTCATGCGGCTGATGGTGATTGCAAACAGGCATAATAGAATCAGATTGAGCGCACCGATCTGTATGATGATCCTCTCTATTTCCAATTTCAGAAGGGCTACATGTTTTTCGTCAGTAATATCGATCAAGAGCTTGCCTACAGGGGTCTCTTCATCCGTGTCGGGGTCTATAAAGGTAAGCGGCGATTTTTGAATGTTGAGCGTATTGTTAGGCAGTTCTGAGGCCTTTTCGAGACCGTTGCCTTGTCGAACAACAGCGGAAATGATGGAATCGCCATCATCAAGAACATATAAGCCTTTTACAAAGTGCGCTTCAGCCTCTGATTCAAGTGTACTGTCGATATACTCCTCATCAAAGTTCCAAATGGCGCCGGGTAAGTTGAGCTTTAAGCGCTTGGTGAGCATTTGTGTATCGACCTCTAAGGTCTCACTCAAGCGGTTTTTTGACTCAATATAACCTAACAAACCTAAACAAGAGAGGACCACTGTGTTGATAAGCAAAACGCTACCAATCAGTTTAAAAGAGATGCTGTTGAATCTCATTAAATAGCTCCGCTGAAAGAATGCTTCTTTTTTCTTGTAAGTGTTATCTATTTTTTATTAATTATTGTGCAAGCCCTTTTTTTTTTCTAGGCTTAATATATGTTAAATTAATAACGCGGTTTCAACTCCGAAGTGCAACAGGTTAATTTCGTGTTAATCGCTCAT
>JAYPBG010000075.1:9854-12960 GCA_038124075.1 Gammaproteobacteria bacterium | reverse complement strand
GTGATAGAAGGGGGTTGATTCTACGGCGACAAGTTCTTTTCGGGCTCGGGTCATAATATTGCTTCTTACTGCTTCTGTGTTTTTGAGGTGGAGAGTGAGGTGGACGGGATGATAATTGGGTTGCTGGTGGCAGTCAATAGTTTTATGGGTGTCCTAAAAAAACCGGGTGTTAATAAGTCTATTGTCTGTTACAATCCACTCTTCATTTTTTACTTAGGTGTTACTGAGGTATTAAGAAGAGAGGCTCTCTACATGGCAATAAAATCGGATAAGTGGATACGGCAGATGGCGGCCGAAAATAATATGATTGAACCTTTTGTGGCCGATCAGGTTCGGTCTGATGGTGAGCGTCGCCATATCTCCTATGGAACATCCAGCTACGGTTATGATGTTCGTTGTGGGCGAGAGTTTAAAGTCTTTACCAATATCCACTCAGCCACGGTTGATCCGAAAAACTTTGATGAGAAGAGCTTTGTTTCGGTGGAGAGCGATGTCTGTATCATTCCGCCTAACTCTTTTGTGTTGGCGCGGACCGTTGAGTATTTCCGCATTCCTCGTAATGTGCTGACCATCTGCCTGGGGAAATCGACCTATGCGCGCTGCGGTATTATTGTCAATGTGACGCCGTTGGAGCCTGAGTGGGAAGGGCATGTTACCCTAGAGTTCTCGAATACGACGACCCTGCCAGCGAAAATCTATGCCAATGAAGGTGTGGCGCAGATGCTCTTCTTTGAGTCGGATGAGGTGTGCGAGGTGTCGTACAAAGATCGAGGAGGCAAGTATATGGGGCAAGAGGGTGTGACGTTGCCTAAGGCTTAGCCACGCGACAGCAGTGCCAAAGAACAGGGCCACTGAAGCTCCACCTCCATGGCATCAGTGGTTTTCGATGGCGTCAAGTTCAATGCTGTAGCGTTTGCCCTCATCGATCTGCTCCAGTTTTACCAAAGCGTAGTCATGCGCCTTGGCAAACCACAGGAGCGTTTTTCGCTCAGCATCGTCATGGATACGCGCAACCTTCGTCGTGTTCAGTATGCCTAAGGGTGTCTTGACCTCCTCTTCACCGACCACTTTAAACGCATGTGTGACCATCTTGCTCTTACGAGCAACATGGATGGTCATCTCTTTCACCCCTTGTTGAACCAAACAGCGCACAACCAGTTGCTCTGTCAGTCGGTCGGTGCTTCCAAAGGGGGTGTCGTAGAGGCTTGTCTTGTTCTTTGTGGTATAGGTCGCTTTTCCTCCCATATTAAGATTGCTGCGAGCATCTTTCTGCTCTTGCGTTTGAGTGTAGTCAAAATGGATCTCATGCCGTTTATTCTTTCCTAAGCCGGTACGTTTGTAGGTGTAATGGTTGGGCGTGGCTTGGCAGTCGGCCGCATTCCAGTGAAACTCCGATTGCTCACGCAGTTTCATTAAAAAGCTGTTGGCTTTTGTGACCAGTGAGAAGAGGCCGCTGTTATGGTCATAGGTGAGTGTTCGGACCGCTTTACCACCAAAAGGGAGCCCGTCGTATCGCGCTGAGTAGGTGAGGGAGAAAGGTTTTAACGCATCAGTGGGGTTGGGGTGATGGGGGAGAGCGGATAGATTAGAGGGCGTGGCTGCATGGGCGGTGTCGGCCAGCAGTGGCATTATGGGTGATATGAGTAAGATGAGCGATAGATATAATATAAACGCATTACCATTATATAATAGGTTTGGGCTGTTTTTTACATTATTCTGCATATCTGACCTATACCTCTCTTTTTAACGTTTTAACATTTTAACGGGTGCGCTTCAGTTTGCCCTGCTCAAGCGCACCTAGGCAGGTTCAGTGTGAAGCGCTTATGGGTTGATCAATGAGCTGACCATCGAAGAGCAGTCTGTTCTTCTCAGGGTCCCAATAGAGCCGATCCCCTACCAGCCACTGTACACAGGTGGGGTAGAGTTGATGCTCCAGGCGTTGTACCTCTCTTCTCAGTGACTCAATGGCATCGTTCTCACTTAAGTGGAAGAGCGTATCTTGCACGTCAAAACTGGCTTGACCAATAATTGGACCACTATCCAAGTCTAATGTGACAAAGTGGACTGAGCAACCATGTTTTTGGTCGCGTTGCTGGTAAACAGCCCTATGGGTGTGCAAGCCTTTATGGTTAGGCAGCAAAGAGGGGTGAATGTTCACTGTTTTTCCAAGAAATGTCTCAATAAAGTGCTGGGTTAAGATGCGCATAAAGCCCGCTAGGATAATATAGTCGGGCTGATGCTGCTGAACCATCTTAACCAGTGCTCGGTCGTAGGCTTCTCGACAGTGGTATTGCGTATGGTCCAGAGTCTCTGTCTTGATCCCGGCTGCCGCAGCGCGCGCAAGGCCGCCCACATGGGGGCGGTTGCTGATCACTGCGCTGATAGTGGTGTTGGGGATGGTGCCGTCTGCAATGCCATCAATGATGGCTTGAAGGTTGGTGCCGCTGCCTGATATCAAGACCACGAGGCGCTTTTGCTGCTGACGGGGTGCCTGTGAGCTCATATGAATGAGACCTGTGCAGATTCAGGCGCGTCTGAGGCGGTGTTTGAGCGTTCTACGATCTCGCCAATTCGCCAAGCGCGTTGACCTGCGTTGCTGAGCTGGTCGATTGCGCGTTCCGCCATGTCGGCGTTGACCACAATCACCATGCCGACGCCGCAGTTGAACGTGCGGTACATCTCGCTCTGTTCGATATTGCCGGCCGATTGAAGCCATTGAAACAGGTTGGGCCATTGCCAGCTGTGTGTGTTAATGTTGGCGTGAAGGTGCTCAGGCAGCACGCGTGGCAGGTTTTCAGGTAGGCCGCCACCGGTAATGTGTGCCATGGCTTTGAGTGGTATGTCACGGTTTAACTCAAGAAGCGGTTTAACGTAGATCTCTGTGGGGGCGAGGAGTTGATCGATCAGGGGTTGGCCATCGAGTTGCTCCGTTGCGGGATCGATATTGGCCACTTCCAGTACTTTTCGAATCAAGGAGTAACCGTTTGAGTGGGGACCACTGGAGCCTAAGGCGATTAACTGGTCACCAGCGGCTACTTGGTTTCCATCGATGATCTTCTCTTCTTCGACGACGCCGACACAGAAACCGGCCAGATCAAAGTCGTTC
>JAYPBG010000075.1:3328-9844 GCA_038124075.1 Gammaproteobacteria bacterium | reverse complement strand
TAGATCATAATCTTCTCCCTCGTACATGCCGGGCATCTCAGCGGTCTCGCCACCCGTGAGGGCGCATCCGGCCTGTTTGCACCCAGCAGCAATGCTGTTGATAACGGCGGTGGCTGCGTCGAGATCCAGTGCACCGGTTGCATAGTAGTCTAGAAAAAAGAGGGGCTCTGCGCCACAGACAATCAGATCGTTGACACACATGGCAACCAGGTCAATACCAATACCGTCAAAGCGTTTCTGATCGATGGCCAGTTTTAGTTTTGTTCCAACCCCATCTGTTGCAGAGACTAAAATGGGTGACCGGTAGCCCGCAGGGATTCGACATAGGCCACCAAAACCGCCGATGCCGCCCATCACCTCTGGTCGAGTTGTCGACTTGCAGGCCGGTTTTATCCGTTCAACCAGTGCATTACCAGCGTCGATATCGACGCCGGCTGCCGCATAACTGAGGGGGGTGCTGGATCCTGATGGTTGTGACGCGTGTGTAGGCTTATCGGTCGGTTTAGACACGTTCGAAGTGCTCCTCTGTTGTAGGATTCGAGTTGATGGTGTGGGCAGGCGTTTGGAACGCGGCCATTTAAACGACATTTTAACAGAGTTGCGAAAGTCATATATACTCCACATACGGTAACAATGGCTGAAAGCGGTGGTTTTCGTGTTTTTTTAGAGTAATGGGACATGAGTAACGGGACATATTGATGATATGCATGAAGAAGATGAGCTTGAAGCGACGCCTGAGCGTGAGACGGTCGTTGAAGGCACGTATGAATAGGTGGGTGTTTTTTATGGCGCTCTTGATCGCGCCTGCTGTAGGCTGCCTAACCAGCCAGCTTGCTTATGGGCTTGATGCTCAATCGTTTTATCATGAAGAGGTGCGCGTGCACAGCGCGACTGTGAGTGAGCATATGCGCACACAAGCCGTGCAAGATGCATTGGCGACGGTCTTGATTCGATTAAGTGGAATGCGCTCTATATTGGATAATGAGAAGGTACGTAAAGCGCTGGGTGAGCCCTCTCGCTATCTTGCGCGTTATTCATTGGCTTCAACCGACGAGCAGTTTATTAATGCAAAAGGGGATGTGGTACCGGTGACGCTGCTTCTGCTCGATTTTGATCCTGGTGCAGTTGAAGGTATTTTAAGAGAGGCGGCTTTGCCCATTTGGGGGTTGAACCGCCCCAAAGTGGTTGTATGGTGGCTGTTGGATAAGTCAGGTCAGCGCAGTGTGTTGTCAGCGGCCTCTGTGGATCAAGACCCTGCTTTACAGGTGTTGCGTGATATCGCGAAGAGGCGTGGGCTTGAGCTGGTTGTGCCACTTATGGATGAGGAGGATCTTCAGCATGTTCAAACAGGCACCGTTTCAGGTGTGATGCTGGATGATCTAAGCGTGGCTGCACAGCGCTATGGCGCTGAGTACATGGTGGTTGGGCGCAGTATGCAACAGTGGCAGGGGCCGTGGGAGGTCACTTGGCAGTGGGTCTCTCCCTCGGGGGTTGATTGGCGTGAGAGCCGTTCGGCTTCGCTTGAGCTGATCTTTGAAGAGGTTGCAGAATATGTATCGGATACCTTGTCGGGTCAGTTTGCCGTCTTAATTGAGGAGGGCATGACAACCCAATACTGGTTAGAGGTCAGCAGGGTCAAGGCGATGTCAGAGTATCATTCTTTGCTGGCCTACCTTGAAGCCTTGCCGATTATGGAGACCCTTAGGTTGGCTCATATCGACCAGGATGTGCTCTGCTTTGAGATGTCGTTAACCAGCGGTCAAGATCAGTTTCACCGTATCATTAGGCAGGGACGAAAACTGGTTGAGCTCGTTGACCCTGTTGTGTCGAGCCCCGCAGCACCTGAGCGCGTTGAAGCGGGCACGGTTGAGCTGGGTGGTGAGCCCTTCGATGAGCTAAGCATCTCAGCTCATCGCCCAGATCGTAGGGCATGCAGTCGCTCTGAATCACTGCGTTATCAAGTCGGATTACTGTGATTACTGTGATTACTTTAGTAGAGGTGAGCTCTGTATTCATTGATCCCTAATTGCCTCACTCTGTTGAGGCTTATCTTAACGTTACCAATCATCTTCTGTTTAGCAAGAGCGGATTATTTTGCTGCATTGCTTCTCTTTATTTTTGCATCCGTCACGGATGTGCTGGACGGGTTTCTTGCTCGCCGTTTCCAGTGGAGCAGTCGCCTAGGTGCGCAACTTGATCCTATTGCTGATAAGTGTTTATTGGTGTCACTCTATCTTACGCTCTACTATTTGGACTATATTTCATTGGTCTTGGTCACAGTGGTTGTAGGGCGAGATGTGCTGATTTTGGCTGGCTCCATGTTCTATCGGTATCGGTTTGGTCCTTTTCATGTACAGCCAAGCCGAATGGGCAAGCTCTGTACTTTGTGTCAGGTTCTATTGGTATGGGCTTTGTTGATGGAGCTGGCCTTGTCTGGTTGGGTGGTGCCCAGTCATTGGCTCCCCTACAGCGTTGAGTTTCTCTCTATTTCTGTACTCTTGGTAACACTCTTTTCGGGAATACAGTATTTATATCTTTGGGGGTCCAAACTATTGGAACGTCAAGCGCGGTCGCATCACGAGTGATTGGGAATAGAGTGGTGAGAAAGCAAGGTAAGAAAACAATGAATGCAAAGAGTGATGCGATGAGGGGAGCAATGAGGTGTGTCCAAATAGCATGCTTAGCGGCGCAGGTTGAGGTGATGATTAATGATTAATGAGAGAGGAGGTGAGAGCGGAGGGAATGAGCGCTGGTATATTGTAGCGTTTATTGCGCTTGCGCTTCTTGCTTGGCTTCTTTTGTCATTGCAGGCGATGTTGATGCCTTTCTTTTTGGCTGCACTGCTGGGGTACCTTGGAGACCCTATTGTGGATCGACTGGAAGCGAAAGGTTTGAGTCGTACCGCCGGTGTTACGGTTGTCTTTGTCATGATTGGTGTTGCTGTGGTTATTGGGGCCATGGTGTTGATACCGATGCTGATCAAACAGATGGGCTATCTGCATAGCAAGATACCGCTGATCTTGATGTGGCTTACAGAGACGGCGCTGCCTTGGGTAGAGCTGAAGCTCGGGATGGCTGGGCTTGAGGTTGATCGGTCAATTTTGAGCCGAGAAACCATTGCGCATCAGTTAAAAGAGGGAGCGGCCAACGTTGATTGGGGCGCGACAGGTGACTTCATTAAACCGCTTATCGCAAAAGTCTCTCAATCAGGTCTGGCACTCTTTGCTTTTCTAGGCAATATGGCGCTGGTTCCGGTGGTGGCTTTTTATCTGCTCAGAGACTGGGATATTATGGTGGGCAAGCTGCGTGGGTTGCTGCCTAGAAACAGTGAGCCCACCGTTGTTAAATTAACCCGAGAGTGTGACGATGTATTAGGTGCGTTTCTTAAAGGGCAGATGTTGGTGATGTGTGCACTCGGCACCATCTATACTCTGGGCCTTTGGATGGTTGGGTTAAAATTGGCACTGTTGATCGGCATGCTGGCAGGCTTGGCCAGTATTGTGCCCTATTTGGGTTTCTTCTTGGGGATAACGGCTGCACTCGTGGCCAGCTTTTTTCAGTTTCATGATTGGCTCCATCCTGTGATGGTCATTGCCGTCTTTGTGGTGGGGCAGGCCATGGAGGGGATGGTGTTGACCCCGATTTTGGTGGGCGACCGAATTGGATTGCACCCCGTTGCGGTGATCTTTTCTGTTTTAGCAGGTGCGCAGTTGTTTGGCTTTATCGGCATGTTGCTCGCGCTGCCGGTGGCTGCAATAATTGTGGTACTATTGCGGCATGTGCATGATCTCTATTTGGCCAGTCACCTCTATGATGATATCCCTGAGCAAGCATCTGATTCAGAAGAGGTGGATATAGAGAGCTGTGAGAAAGCTGCGACAGATAAAGAGTAAGAGTAAGAGTAAGAGTAAGAGTAAGAGAGGGGAGGCGAGCGGTGAGCACCTATTATCAGCAGCAACTAGTGCTCGGCTTTCCAGAGCATGATGACCGAGACTTTACAACCTACTATGCTGGACCCAATCAGGCTCTGTTGGACCACCTTAAGGCTTTTTGGTCTTCTGAACGACCAAACAGTAATCTCTACATTTGGGGTGCGCCGGAAACGGGTCGGACCCACCTGCTGCATGCACTCTGTCAAGAGAGTATAGAGTATGAACGCAGTGCTTTTTACCTCCCTTTAAAAGAGTATCTGGCGATTAATGAAGCCTTTGATGAGCAGGTGTTGATTCAGCGTCTTGAGGGACTGGAGGGGATGGACTTGATCCTGTTGGATGATATCGATGTCTTAACGGGGCAGCACTATTGGCAAGAGGCGCTCTTTCACTTATATAATCGTATGCAGGAGACAGGGGGACGAATGGTGTTCTCTGCATCGGTTGCGCCACGTTATCTCTCCATTGATCTGCAAGATCTAAAAAGTCGTTTTAGTCACTCGTTAATATACCAAATCGAATCGTTGACCGATGAACAGAAGTGCGCTGCATTTTTGTCGCGTGCACGGGCTCGAGGTATCAGTCTGTCGGTCGATGTCGCCAATTATATTATGAGTCGATGTCAACGCAGCTTCGCTCATCTTATTGAAGTGCTCGATCGCCTTGATCGGCGGTCACTGGAGGCGAAACGTCGTATGACCATTCCTTTTGTTAAAGAGGTGATGGGTTGGTAGAGATGACGGTTGCAGATTCAATCGGTTCGTTGGGTGTTTTTATTCTCTTGGTTGCCTTTTATTTAAATGCGCGTGGCTATATTACGAATCAGAGTACGTTTTATCTCTTATTGAATATTGCCGGATCACTGCTGGCGTGCTTGGCATCGGTTATGATTGCTTTTTATCCTTTTGTAGTACTTGAGGCGATTTGGTGCTTGGTATCGATTTCAGCTTTAGTTAAAGGGTTAAAGGGTGCTTTCTTGAGAGAAGTAAGAAGTAAGTAGAGGGCTGTACTCTATAGCCCTCTACTCCTCATTTATAGTGCTTTATCTCCTCCAGAGGGGGCTGGTTTCCTGCGTATTGCTGCCGTGCCTGGTGGCGTGTACGATGGCGCGTGCCTTTTCAAGGTAAGCCGCTTCATTTCTCTCTTTTTGGATGGCAAGCTTAGCGCTTTGCGCACGGACTTTGTTGGCTTTTACCTTATTACCTTCAGCGACTTTGGCCTTGGCGGCGCCAATACGTAGTTTGCTCTGCATGAAGGGGGTGGGTCGAGTGTTCGTGTTTTCATCTGAGGGGGGTTCAGTGGTTTGAATGGCTCTGTCTTGGCTATTCTGGATATTATTAAGCCGTGGTTCTGGTGAAACGGGTTGAGGTTGGGCCTTTTGAAGATATCTGAGAAGGCATACGGTCATAAGCGCACTGGATAAGGCAGAGAGTCCAGCGATGGCAGCGCAGCGGCCGTACGAGACGCCCTGGTTGATGACAGGCTCAATATCTTTAAGGGCGGCCTGACATGTGCTCTGCTTTCCCGAAAAATAGGGGGCTGCTTTTAAGAAGGGATTGGCGTCTGTAATTGTGCGTTGGAGTGCGTTTAGAGCGGCTTTCATAGTGTTTATCTCCTTTTATTGGCTCATTGAATGGCTTTATGCTCTATTGTCCCTGATTAACGAAGCCTCCATCATGTAGGCTTGAAAAAAAGGGGAGCCCCTGTTGCCGTTAGGGGCTGATAATTAAGTTGCATCTTAAAGAGAGGCGATATGGGTGTCAAGGTATTGTGGGTACTAAGATGTTGTGGGTACTATGGTTTTGTTGTGCATGAGCGATGGATGAGACCTGTTTCAGCATCTGCGTTGTAATCGGCTATTTTTTCAGATGGGATTTTTAAAGGGACTAAGTGCTCATTAGATGTTGTGTTGTTCTCGGTGAAGCGTACGGGGGCACACTCTTTGATTTTTTGTTTTTCCGTATCATTCAGTTTATAAAACTGATCAGAGGATAGGAATTTTAAAGGGTATCGGGTGCTTGGGTCTTTGAAAGGCAGCCTGGCTTTAGATAACCATGTTCTTAGTGCGCTGTCATCATAAATGTTATGTCCAATTTTTAAAAAAGGGCCGTCAAGGTCCGCTACTCTGTCTTGATGGATGATCTCAATCTCGTTTTTATCAATCGGCTCTCCAGAGTAGACTGCCAGATTTGCCCATTGCGGTAGTTGGGTAACCATGGTGCTCCGTCTTGCGCCAATCGAGTTCTGCCTATTGTTGTCATTGTCATTGTCATTGTCATTGTCATTGTCTGGGACCACACACTGGGTAACGTACTTTGTAATGAGTCCCGCTGCTGTAAAGTAGCAAACCATAAAAAAATTCGCTTTAAAGGGCTCTTTTATGGTTTCAGTCTTTGGCTCTTTGGGTGGTGGAGAGGGTGCAGAGTGTGCCTTCCTCAAATTTGGTTTTTCGACGCGCGGCTTCTCGACGTGCGGTTTTGCGCAGGCCTCTTCCAATGTGTGAATCAGGCTGTTGGGTATCTCTTCAGGGGTGTGCGTGGTGTTCTTGTCTGTCTCTTTTAAATTTAATAAGCCGTCAAATGTG
>JAYPBG010000075.1:0-3318 GCA_038124075.1 Gammaproteobacteria bacterium | reverse complement strand
GATGTTGACAGCGGATATTGAGTGTTGGGTCCAAAGCAGTTCTCTTGTGTTAGATGTATGGAGTGGGTACAAGCGCGAATATCGGTTGCTGGCGTGCAAAGCTCGATGGTTTTCGACATCATCTCAATGCAGTTATGTTTATGCAAAACGCGATGGGGTTGAGCTTGGTGACTCTTATCAGCGTAAGTGGCGGCGGTTGTGGCTAATAAAAGTGTCGCAACCCTTGTGAATGGATTGTGAATGGATAGGGGAGTGTGCATCGATAGTCTCCATCGGTTTATTGTTTTTCAGCTTATCGGTTATGTGCTTGTTTAAGCTGATTTCTTATTGGTTTATATGGTTATGCGGTTGTGGTGATATTTTGATCGTCGGGCTAGAATATAACAGAAAAGGAGCCCTGTAACAACCGTCGATAGCGTGTCGCCGTGATGCACTCTGTTATGCATTAAATGGCTTGCCAAACGTGACTGTTTTGTGTATTTTCTTGTTTTTTAAGGAGGAAAGAAGAGGTTACAATGGTTGTGATAAAAAAAATGATTACATTGACATTGGGATCCGCCGTGGGGTTGCTCCCGCAAAGCCAATCTTTCCCAATCGCTCATAATCCAATGGCCAAGCATCAAGTGCTGCATGCACCCATGCGAGAAGTGGGGTCGGCCAGTAGAGCTCTCTTACTCTCATGGACGCCTGCGGCGCAGCCGGAGCGTCATCATGAAGTCTCCTCTGAACCTATTATAGCCAATCACATGACGCAGGGCGTCCAGCAGCTGGATGCTTTAGTGGCTCTTCTTAAAAGCAAAATTCAACACCTAACCGATGAACACGTTCAACGCCTTTTGCGGGGCCATTTAGAGAATATGCATCTACTGGACGGTCAAGGCCAGTGGGCATCAAAAAAGCTTGAGGCCATAGCTGAGACACTTCTGCCATCGGGCGATGTAAAAAAAATGCTTGAGGATCTGCTTGATCATATGGCCTCTGCTAACAAGGCAAATCCTGATTTTATCAGAGTGATGGCTGAAATGAGCCGTAACCAAGCGTGTTTGCATCGCCTGAAAGAGGTGTTTGCCAAAGAGGCTGATCGGGTGATTCCAGAGGTGATCACGTTTGCGCTTGTTTTGGAAAACTTAACCGCTGCTCAAACAGATAATCCTGACATTATTGAGACGGTTTTTGATATTTGGCATCAAGCACGACAACATAGAGAGATAAAAATAGAGAGTTTAGCGGACGTGTTTGGTCTTATTAAACTCCATTCTGTTGAGGCACCCATAAAAAAAATCATCGCATATCATAAGCAGCCCGATGCGCTTGATCCAAAGCTTTTCCGTGGTTTTCTGAGCCTCAATATTTTTGAAGCGATGGTCGCCGATCTACTCATGGGGCATACTGATAATGCAAAGGCGGGTTTTTCTCTCTTGAAAAATCCACCGGGTGGTAAGGCTCATCGCGCGTTAGGTACGGGGCCTTCGACCTTCTCGAATAGTGGTAAAGAGCTTGAGTTTCGTATGTCCTGTCCCAAAAAGTGGGCGGATAATTATCAAGCCTGGAATTTGGGCTTTCTGTCGCAAATCGAGGTCTTCCCTTTTTGGTTTGTCAAGCTGCTCATTCCTTCGGTTGCTGATTATAAAGATCACCCTGAAATCTATATCTATCGTCGTGCACTCAGTCTCTATACCAGTTTGAATTACTCTGCGTTTATGTCCGACAAGCCTGAAGGTATGTTTGCAGTCGATTGGCGAGATGAGGCTTTCACCCATCTTTTTGGTGCTGTTAATAAATTATCTTCAGAGGGGTATGAGCAGAGCGTGAGGGACGCCAAGTTAACGTCGGACCCGGACAATACAATGTGGGTTTAACAATGTGGGTTTAACAATGTGGGTTTAACAATGTGGGTTTAACAATGTAGGTTTAACTAAGGAGATTGTGGAGATTATTATGGTGGGGCCTATGAATACAGATGGAACGAAAACGGATGGAGCGAAAAGAGAGAAAACAAAAAAAAAGAAAACAAAAAAAGAGTGCTGGGCGCCCATAGATGCTTGTAAAGCAGTCTGGGAGTCTCAATACTTTGTGCCCAATTTCATCTCCCGCAGTGTCGCTTTGAGGGTTGAGGATGATCATTGGCTTATTTACAGCCCTGGGGTGAGCAATCTTGAGACATTTGCGCAGGTGGTGGGAGGCGCACCCCAAGTCAAGATCAGCTTGCTTTTACCTAACCACTACCACCATATGGGTACAACCGCTTGGTTGAAGCAGTACCCACACGCAAAGGTTTATTGTTCCAGTCAAGCCCTTCGCAGACTAAAAAAACGGGGTTACCCTGTCCTTTCTATAGAAGACAGTGTAGAAGACAATAAGATGACGTTACCACCAGGTTTCTCATGTCTGATACCTGAGGGGCAGCGGTGGGGAGAGGTCTGGTTATCTGGCACCCTCGACCGTGGTGACAGAATATGGGTTACCTGCGATACTTTTTTTAATTACTCTAAATACTCCTCGCATCTTGTGGCGCGTACACTCCAAAAGCTCTTCTCTTCAGCACCAGGGCTTCGCATAAGCGCCCTTGTAAAATGGGCCCTGATCTCAGATCGACGTACGTTTGGTCACTGGGTGCAGCAAAAACTGCGTCAAGATCAACCCAGCATTATTGCGCCATCTCATGGTGAGGTCTATCGAGCGCCAAATTTAACGGATCAGTTAACCGCCTTAGTCTCTGAACGTCTTGGTGTCTAGAGGCATAACGAGCTCTTCCTCATTATAGTGGTTGAATGTCTGTATAAACTCTGTACAATCCCCATGCTTTCATAGTTTTTTGCTATCAGGAACGGTTGAGTTAGTTGTTGAGTTAGTTGGCAAGTCAATGAGTGAGTTGAGGGTGTTTTATGTTTTCAGATATTGGTACAGTCGCCTTACCCCAAAAAACCGATGTAGATGACAGCGTAGGGCTTACGGATATGCCGATCGACTGTTTGATCAATATCGTTGAATATTTAAGTCTGGAAGAGATCGGTAAATTAAGAGTATCGTTACCTTATGCCTATAATGATGTGTCTCGGCCTTCAAGTTTGCGAGACCCCATGGTGACACGCCGTCTCTGTTTTGCGCCCAGCAGCAAAAAGTTGAATGATATTGTTCATAGAGAGCAGCTCAAAGCGTATCTACTCAGGGTGGCCTCTAGGCTTGTGAGTGGTGACCATCTGGATAGTTTTCAGCGCTCTCTTGACGGTTTCTTGCGAACAGAGGAGACCCAGCGTTGGTTTATTCGTGAGTATGTGAAGTATAGTGGACCCCAAAAATGAGACACCAGGGTAAAAT
>JAYPBG010000074.1:10713-12975 GCA_038124075.1 Gammaproteobacteria bacterium | reverse complement strand
CGTCTGCTTGAGATGGTGATCAACCACGATGATCCATGGGTAGAAGCCGACACATGTTTCTGGGATATTGATCTCATCCTGCTTAAGGGGCATCTCTTTTGGGGCTTGTTTGGCTTCATAGCCAAAGTAACCAAAAAGGCCTGGTGTGAAGGGGGGGAGCCCACTAAATTGTCTGCTTTGCTCACTTTGGCCGTGATGGTCTAGAGGCCAATGGTACCGTGCCGCCCAGGTGTGATAGAAAGCGAGTATGCCTGAGAATGGGGTTTGTTCGTGGTTGAAGGGGTTTGAAATTGAAAGTGCTTTGTCATTGGGATGAATGGGGTTCAAAAAGGCTGTATGCAAACGGTTATCTTTGATAATGGCGCGAGCACTGGGATCGGCAGCAATGACGTCGTAGCGACCTTGAGTGGCTTGATCGGTTTTAGAGGTTTGGTTTTGAGTATTTGAGTCGAGAAAAATCGGGTAGGGGTATGAGCGTACTTGTTCAAAGAGTTGTGCGCTCTCTTCGCTGTATGGGAGGGCGCGTTGGATCAGGGGTGGGCTTGATGATGGTCGCATGAGCAGTCGCTTCGTCGTTCTTTCTAAAGGCTAGATGCGGCGTTCTATAATGCCATCGGTCACCACTTTGGTGGAGATCTCTTCAACAGAGAGGTGTGTGCTGTTGAGATAGGAGATGCCGATTTTGTTATACAGGCTTTCAACGGCGCGGACTTCCATTTCACACTGGCGGAATGAGGCGTATCGACTGTTGGCTTTGCGCTCATTTCGAATATTGGCAAGTCTGTCCGGTTCAATGGTTAGGCCAAAGAGTTTAGACTTATAGGGTTTTAGAATTTTAGGCAGCGCTATATCATCTAAATCTTCTTCGGTTAGGGGGTAGTTGGCGGCACGAATACCATATTGAAGCGCGAGGTAGATGCAGGTGGGTGTCTTACCGCTGCGGGAGACCCCCACGATGATGACATCCGCCGTATCATAGTGGCGTGTGCGTGCACCGTCATCGTTGTCGAGCGCAAACTGGATCGCTTCCATACGAATTTTGTATTTTTGGTCATCAACGATGGAGTGTGATTTTCCGACGGTGTAAGAGGAGTGTGTGCCAAGCTCCTTTTCCAGTGGGCTGACAAAGGTGCCAAATATGTCGACCATGAAACCCTTTGAGCCAAACAGAAGCTGGCGAATCTCTTGGTTGACAATTGTGTCAAAGATGATTGGCCGGTTGCCATCCAGTTGGCAGCACTGGTTGATTCGGTGTACGGCTTTATGGGCGGACTCAATGCTGTTGACATAGGGCAGGGTCACCTTGTCAAACTCGATGTTTTCGAATTGTGACAGAAGGCTGTTGCCCAGGTGTTCAGCGGTTATGCCGGTACCATCAGAGATAAAAAATACGGTTCGTTTCATGGTGTTAACCATACTTGATCTGCGCTGAGAATGAAACAAAATATGGACAATAAATCTGATATTGTTACACTGTAGGCGGCATTCTATAGATCGACAAATTTCTCTATTAGAAGATTCTCAGAAATTGACTTAATATCCAGTGAGGGTATCCAAACGTGCACCCATAATGAGTGTACCCAACATGCAAAATTGAAAGAATGAGTGGAGATATGGCTTGTGAGTAATAGTGTCCTCTGGTTTCAAGACCTTGGTAAAGATGATGTAGAGCGGGTGGGTGGCAAAAACGCGTCACTCGGGGAGATGATCAGTCATTTGGCCACTGCTGGCGTGAATGTCCCAGGTGGTTTTGCAACAACGGCCGACGCTTATCGGGCTTTTCTTATAGAGAATGGCTTAAAAGAGAAGATTGATCAAACTTTGTCCTCTCTGGATGTTGATGATGTGAATGCCCTTGCTCAGACAGGTAAGCAGATTCGAGAGTGGATCATGGCGGCCCCCTTCAGTGAAGGTTTTGAACAAGAGGTCCGTGCGGCTTTTTCAACGCTGGCAGAGGGGGGGTCAGAAGGTGAGGAGGCTGAGATCTCTGTTGCCGTGCGTTCATCTGCAACGGCTGAAGATCTGCCGGATGCCTCGTTTGCAGGTCAGCAGGAGACCTTTCTTAATATCCGAGGCATCGAGAATGTCCTGTTCGCGATCAAAGAGGTCTTTGCCTCTCTCTTTAATGATCGCGCAATTGCGTACCGTGTTCACCAAGGGTTCGAGCACAGTCTAGTGGCCCTCTCTGCTGGGGTTCAGCGTATGGTGCGCAGCGAGACCGGTGCCGCAGGTGTTATGTTCACCCTGGACACAGAATCGGGC
>JAYPBG010000074.1:5191-10703 GCA_038124075.1 Gammaproteobacteria bacterium | reverse complement strand
ACCTCGTCTTACGGTTTGGGTGAGATGGTCGTTCAAGGGGCCGTTAACCCCGATGAGTTCTATGTACACAAGCCAACACTCTCGGCGGGTCGCCCTGCGATCTTGCGTCGAAATCTTGGCTCTAAGATGTCGAAGATGATCTATACGGATCAAGCCAGCGCTGGAAAGTCGGTTGAGACGGTTGATGTTGATCGTGCTGACCGCCTACGTTTTTCACTCACCGATGACGAGATTGCTGAGCTCTCTAAGCAGGCGCTGATCATCGAGCAGCACTACGGTCAGCCGATGGATATTGAGTGGGCCCGAGACGGTGATAACGGTCAGCTCTATATTGTGCAAGCACGACCCGAAACCGTTAAAAGCCGAGCGAAAAGCACCCATATGGAACGCTATCTGCTCAAAGAGAAGGGTTCGGTGGTTGTTGAAGGACGCAGCATCGGCCAGAAAATTGGAAGCGGTCATGTGCGTATCATCATGAACATTGCCGAGATGGACCAGGTGAGGCCGGGCGATGTTTTGGTGACCGATATGACCGATCCAGATTGGGAGCCTATTATGAAACGGGCTTCGGCAATCGTCACCAATCGAGGGGGGCGAACCTGTCATGCTGCGATCATCGCGCGTGAACTGGGTATTCCAGCGGTTGTCGGGTGTGGTGATGCAACCGAACTGTTGAAGTCCGATCAAGCCGTTACCGTCTCTTGTGCGGAAGGGGATACCGGTAAGGTGTATGATGGCCAGCTCGGTTTCGATATCCAGACCAGCACCATTGATTCAATGCCGAAGTTGCCTTTTAAAATCATGATGAACGTTGGGAATCCAGATCGCGCGTTTGATTTTCAATCCCTGCCTAACCAAGGCATAGGGTTGGCGAGGTTGGAGTTCATTATTAACCGAATGATTGGCGTGCACCCCAAAGCGTTGATGAACTATGAGGCGCTTCCAAAAGATATTAAGCAGGCTGTTGATCGACGCATTGCCGGCTACGCATCACCGATCGATTTCTATGTTGAAAAGCTGGTTGAGGGTATCTCAACATTGGCTGCGGCTTTTGCGCCTGAAAAAGTGATCGTGCGGCTCTCTGATTTTAAATCAAATGAGTATGCCAATCTGATTGGTGGTCGTCTCTATGAGCCAGATGAAGAGAATCCGATGTTGGGTTTCCGCGGTGCCTCACGTTATATCTCTGACAGCTTTCGTGACTGCTTTCTGTTGGAGTGCCGGGCGCTTAAACAGGTGCGTGAGCAGATGGGGCTCGATAATGTCGAAATTATGGTGCCTTTTGTCCGTACCGTGGGTGAAGCTGAGCAGGTTATTCAGTTGTTGGCGGATAATGGCTTAAAGCGTGGCGAGAATGGCTTAAAAGTGATCATGATGTGCGAGTTGCCCACCAATGCGCTGCTTGCTGAGGACTTTTTAGAGCATTTCGATGGGTTTTCAATTGGGTCTAATGACTTGACTCAGTTGACCTTAGGCCTGGATCGAGACTCTGGCATTGTCTCCCACTTGTTTGATGAGCGTGACCCTGCAGTGAAGGCGCTGTTGCAGAAAGCGATTGAAGCCTGCAACAAGGCTGGAAAGTATGTTGGAATATGCGGCCAAGGGCCGTCGGATCACCCTGATCTAGCCAAGTGGTTAATGGAGATCGGTATAGACTCTGTTTCATTGAATCCGGACTCTGTTTTGGAGACGTGGTTTTTCTTGGCTGAAGCCCATGGTGAGCGATAAGAGGTGTATTGCTTAAAAAACAGAAAAATAATATCAAGCGATTAGATCTGCCATAGCCCCCCCCTTCTTTTATCAGGAGTATCAGGAATATAGAGGAGGGGGTTGGCGGCTTTTACGCCATCGGGTGGCAATGTCTAGGGAGTGGACACGGGATAACTTTGACATTGATTTTAAATCCCGCTCAGCTAAGATAAAATTAAGATAAAATTAAGATAAAAATTGTATATAACAGAAAAGCCAGTGAGAAAAGTACGGATCTTGCCATTTACAACAAAAGAGATAAGGCAAAACCACATGATAGCATTTGATAAAAACCTTGTGAGTAAAGTCTTAGTGTTTGAAAAGAGTGGTGTGGCTAAAGAGGCTATTAAGCGCTTGGTCGTTAGAGTCGTATGTTAAATAATAAAAAATCCTATCCAATACAGTTGGCAGTGATTCACTATCTCATTGCTTCTATTCTTTTTGCATTTTATGGTGTTCAAGTATGCCCGCTCCTTGAGGCGATCTCGCCGATCCATCTCATATTGCCCATTGTGCTCGCACTGCTTGCCCGTTTTTTTATGCTCCCCTTTGTTGATCGGCAACCTTATGAATATCAGGCTCGTGTTCAAGGCGCGCTCGATTTTTCTCTCTTTTTTGTGGCTGGCTTGTCATTAGCCCTATTCAATACCGTCATGTACGATGCGGCATTAGAGAGTAATCTAAAGGTGATGGCCGGTGCTGTTATGTTTGGGTTGTATATTGGCATCGATCTGGCTCTTGCGCGATCATCTGACCTCGCAAATACCCTGATTGAAGAGGGGCGATCGATGCGTTTAAAGCCCCGCTATGCATCGTTTGGTAAACTCTTTGCCCTTTCTGCAGCGGTGGTTGTAACCAGCATCTCGTTGATCTTTATTTTGGTTATTAATAAAGATATACATTGGATTTTTAGCCAGATGGGGGCTGTCTCACCGGCTGAGGCAAGGCTCAGTATTCTTAAGGAGGTATTGTTTATTGTTGGTGTCATATTGGCTTACTGCTTTAGGGTTATCTACGCCTATGTTAATACGCTCAATATGTATTTCGACCATCAAAACCGTACGTTAAATAGAGTGAAAAGTGGTGACCTATCAGTGCGTGTTCCCGTGATCAGCCTGAATGAGTTTGGGCATATGGCAGAGGGCGCAAATGCGATGATCGAGAATCTTCAAAAAAGTCACGATGAGCTGAAGTTAACTCGGGATGTCTCTATTTTAGCCTTGGCTTCATTGGCGGAGACGCGCGATAATGAAACGGGGGCTCATATACTCAGAACCCAATATTATGTGAAAGCGCTGGCTGAACATCTTAGCCACCACCCCGATTTTGAACATGAGTTGGATGAGGAGACCATCGGTCAGCTCTCGAAATCGGCGCCATTGCATGATATTGGAAAAGTGGGGGTGCCCGATGCCATTTTGCTAAAACCAGGAAAGCTCACCGACGAAGAGTTCTCGATCATGAAACAGCACCCCAAATTGGGTGTCGATGCACTTGAGGTGGCCGAATCGCATCTGGGGTCTAATTCGTTTTTAAGGTATGCGCGCGAGATTGCACTGTGTCACCATGAGAAGTGGGACGGCAGTGGTTATCCAAATGGGCTTAAAGGCGAAGCCATTCCTTTGTCAGCGCGCTTAATGGCACTTGCGGATGTCTATGATGCGTTGATCAGTAAGCGTGTCTATAAGCCGGCGTTTAGTTTTGAGAAGGCAAAATCGATTATCTTGGAGTATGAGGGCTCACATTTTGATCCTCGAGTGGTTGAGGCATTCAGGGCGTGTGAAGGTGAGTTTATTGAGATTGCTGAAAAATATAAAGATGGTGATTAATATAAGAGCACAATATGAAAACAACGTATGAAAACAATGATTATATTTGTGCCTCATAGCGCGCTTTCAACTTTTTAACTTTCACGACGTAGTTGCGTGTCTCTTTAAACGGTGGGATGCCGTTATATTTCCATACATTGGCCTGTCCAGCGTTATAGGCCGCTAACACCAGGTCTATATCATTATTAAACAACTTCATGAGATATTTTAGATGTTTCGTGCCTGCATTGATGTTTTGACGTGGGTTGAACGGGTCGGTGACATCATAGGAGGCCGCTGTTCTTGGCATAAGCTGCATAAGGCCCTCTGCGCCCGCGTGAGAGACCGCTTTACGGTTGAAGGCAGACTCTGCGTGAATCACGGCTTTAACCAAGGCGGCGTCGACATTGTGGCGGTAGGCAGCCTGTTTAATGTATTGATCGTAGCGGTTGGTGCGTTTGTTGTATTGGGGGGGGCTGTTCAGCTTGCGGCTCTCATCCAGCGCTGAGGGAGGGGCAAAGGCTAAACTGCCCAGTGTACGAACAAAGGTGTACCCTGTGCGCTCGACTTCTTCGTCTGAAAAGAGGAGTTGGCCATAACTGTTGCGATAAACATGTATTTCAGCAAAGGCTGTAGAGACCGATGTATAGCCAATGATGAGGAGCAGCAGTGTATGCCAAGTCTGTATGTAAGCGCTTTGCCGGTGATTCAAGAAGAGGCCCCCTTTTAAGTCTTTGTTTTTAAGAGTGTGGGTTGTTTACTCAGTATTATGGTGAATGGCCATCTGAGAGTGCGCTAAAGGACCAGAAATTCTATCACTCAATGTGAAGAAGAAGTAGCCTTTTTGTTTAGGCGCTCTCAGAGTCTGCCTACGCATCGTATTGTGATTGCGGACGGTCGACACCTTTCTGAATCTTTCCAAACCCTTAAGATACCATGGTTGTGTTGGTTATTTTTACTCTTTTTTCTATTAGTTTGTACATATAGTTTGTATCTATTTATTATTATAGGTGTTTCTTGTACAGGATGGTCAGCATCCTTGGTGCTGCTTGTTCCACCCTATAGAAGTAAGTATATATGATCCTTGAAGCTTGAAAAGGATGAAAAAAAGTGAAAAGTGAAAAGTGAAGAAGGATGAACTATGAGTGACGTTGAGTGTGGTGACGTGGAGTATGATGTGGTTGTTATTGGGGCGGGCTCTGCGGGTGTTCGTTTTGCCCGTGTGGCAGCCAAGCTAGGGGCCCGCGTGGCCATTGCTGAGGAGCGTTACCTTGGTGGGACATGTGTGAATGTCGGCTGTGTACCGAAGAAACTGTTTGTCTATGGCGCTCAATTTTCCAGCCAATTTGCTAAAGCTGAAGCCTACGGTTGGCAAGTGTCGTCAGACGCGGTGGATTGGCCTCGGTTAAGAGATAACAAGAGCCGGGAAATAGAGCGTTTAAATGGCATCTATGAGCGCCTGTTGCAAGACAGTGGTGTGACATTGCTCAATGGTCATGCGCGCTTTATCGATCAATATCAACTGGATGTGGGGGGGCAGAGTGTAAAAGCCCGCCGTATTGTGATCGCAACAGGCGGGTGGCCCACGCTGCCTGATATTCCTGGAAAAGAGCACTTTATCACGTCAAATGAATTTTTTTACTTAGACCGTTTGCCCAAGCAGGCTGTGATTTTAGGGGGCGGCTATATTGCGGTAGAGTTTGCTGGGATTTTAAACGGTTTGGGTGTTGAAACAACACTGCTTTACCGTGGACCGATGTTTTTGCGAGGTTTTGATGACGATCTGCGTCACGCATTGGCTGAGGCGATGCGTGATAAAGGTGTCGATATCCGTTTTAATACCAACATTGAGTCCATCTCGGCTGATGAGCAGGGTGTTAAGCAGCTGACCCTTTCTGATGGCAATCTCATGAAAACAGAGATGGTTTTAGCGGCAACGGGACGGCATCCAAAGC
>JAYPBG010000074.1:0-5181 GCA_038124075.1 Gammaproteobacteria bacterium | reverse complement strand
AAAGCTGGATAACCTTGGGTTGGATGAGGTCGGTGTAGCCCTTGACGAGCGGGGTTATATCAACGTAGATGACTTTTTTCAAACCAGCGTACCCTCAATTTTTGCGCTCGGAGATATTGTCGGTCAGGTTGCTCTAACCCCGGTTGCGTTACGGCAAGCCATGGTGTTAGCCGAAAATCTGTTCGGATCCGGTAAAGCCGTGAGTGAACGCAGTCAGTGGCGTAAGGTCGATTATCAATGTATTCCAACTGCCATCTTTTCACTGCCTGGATTGGCCACGGTGGGGTACAGTGAAGCGGAGGCTCGTAAGCGGTTTGAATCGATTCGTGTGTATAAATCTGTGTTTACACCGTTGAAGCAGACGCTGTTTAACGCGGATGCAGAGGTTGGGTTAAACGCAGGCGCAAAAAAAGAGCAAAATGTTATGAAGTTGTTGGTTGATGAGCGCAGTGACCGGGTCGTTGGTCTGCATATGATGGGCGATGACGTTGCAGAGATTGTTCAAGGTTTTGCTGTTGCCATGAAAATGGGGGCCACAAAAGCCGATTTTGATGCAACCGTGGGCGTTCACCCCTCTGCGGCTGAGGAGCTGGTGACGTTTAGATAGCCGTTAAAGGCTGGTAAAGGTTGGTAAAGGTTGGTAAAGGCTGCGACCTGTTTAAACCTTTTTTGGACGTTTCGTATGTTTCTTATCCGTTTAAGTCGAATTTTAGTGTCGAAAGGGGCCTATGCTCTGATTTTTCAGTTTTCCCTAACCACGATTTTTGTTAATGTTGAGCAGCGAAATAGCGCACCTCTATTTGACTGTGTCGACAAAATCTTGACCTTTGCCTGCAAAGGCTGGTAAAAATAGGCACGACGTCAGCGGCCGCTAAGCAGGGGGTATTGCTTAGAAGCGCGAAGGAAGAAAGCAAAGAAAGCAGGGAAAGCTAGAGGGCTGGGAACAGCTGGACAAAGGGTGTCTTGATAAATATGTGCAGTGAACAAACGAATGAGCAGCCGTGTGAAGAGCAAAACAGGGGTCAGGCCACAGCAGGTGCAGAAGATAAAGAAGCGCCCCCTGAGCGCAACTACTCTTATTCGGCATGGCAAGCGCGTGCTGAAAAGCAGCTGAAGCGTCGGCGCCGCTCATTAAAAGATCTCAATTGGCATACGCTGGAGGGGTTTGAGCTTAAACCCCTCTATACGTCGAACGACCTGGAGGGTGTTGACCACCCCGACTCTATGCCGGGTATGGCCCCCTACCTTCGAGGCCCTCAACCCACCATGTACGCCGGAAAACCTTGGACCATACGTCAGTATGCTGGTTTCTCTACGGCAAAAGCCTCCAACGCCTTCTATCGAAAGAACCTTGCAGCAGGGCAGCAAGGTGTCTCGGTCGCCTTTGATCTTGCAACGCACCGTGGGTATGACTCTGATCACCCCAGGGTGGCCGGTGATGTGGGTAAAGCTGGCGTTGCCATCGACAGTGTTGAAGATATGCGCGTGCTTTTTGAGGGTATTCCACTTGATAAAGTCTCCACATCGATGACGATGAATGGCGCCGTTCTGCCTATTTTGGCCATGTATATTGTGGCGGCTGAAGAGCAGGGTGTCGACCGGGCGCTTCTGAGTGGCACGATTCAGAATGACATTCTTAAAGAGTTTATGGTGCGTAACACCTATATTTACCCTCCTGAACCCTCGTTAAAGATTATCTCAGATATTATTGCTTACTGCTCGAAAGAGATGCCCAAGTTTAATACCATCAGCATCTCCGGCTACCATATGCAAGAGGCGGGTGCCGATGCGGCACTCGAGTTGGCGTTTACCTTGGCCGATGGAAAAGAGTATATCCGTTGTGCTCTCGATGCCGGTTTGGAGATTGACCAGTTTGCCCCTAGGCTCTCATTTTTCTTTGGCATTGGCATGAACTTCTATATGGAGATCGCCAAACTGCGTGCAGCCCGCCTGCTTTGGCACCGTTTGGTCTCTGAGTTTAGCCCCACTGACCCACGTTCATCCATGCTGCGCACGCACTGTCAAACATCGGGCTGGTCGTTAACACAGCAAGACCCTTATAACAATGTTGTGAGAACCACCATTGAAGCGATGGCCGCTGTCTTTGGTGGAACGCAATCGCTGCATACTAATGCTTTGGATGAGGCGATTGCGCTGCCGACTGAATTTTCTGCACGGATTGCGCGCAATACCCAGCTGATCCTTCAAGAGGAGAGCGGCATACCGAATGTGATTGACCCTTGGGGCGGCTCCTATTTTATGGAATCACTCACCCAGCAGATGGTGGATAAGGCGTGGACGATCATCGAAGAGATAGAGGCTGAAGGGGGTATGGCCAAAGCGGTGGAATCCGGTTTGCCCAAATTAAAAATTGAGGAAGCCGCTGCGAAACGCCAAGCGAGAATCGACCGAGGTGACGAGGTGATTGTCGGTGTGAATAAATATGCCGTTTCGGATGAGCCTGATGACGCTGTAGAGGTGCTTGAGGTTGATAACGAAGAGGTTAAGCGTGAGCAGGTCGAGCGACTGAACAGCTTGAGAATCGAGCGTGATGCCGATGCGGTTACGGCAATATTGGCGCGATTGGCTCAGGCAGCAGAGGAGGGGCGTGAGAACCTGTTGGCGCTCGCTGTGGATGCCGCACGAGCACGCTGTACCGTTGGTGAGATCTCCGATGCGCTAGAGAAGGTATTTGGTCGTTTCCGTGCGACAAACCGTACGGTATCGGGTGTCTATGGCCGCTACTTTACAGGCCGTCATCATCAAGCAGGAGAGCGTGGTGTGTCAGATTCGTCGAGCTCAGAGGAGGCTGCCAGTGAAGAAGCCCTTGAACAGCAGCGTTGGCAAGCACTGGAGGCGCGGTTGGCCTCATTTCAAATCCACTATGGTCGTCGACCGAGGATGCTGGTGGCTAAAATGGGTCAAGATGGGCATGACCGAGGTGCAAAGGTGATTGCGACCGCCTTTTCAGATCTCGGTTTTGATATTGACCTTTCTCCTCTCTTTTCAATTCCAACGGAAGTTGCGAAGCAGGCGATCGAAAATGATGTGCATATCGTCGGTGTCTCATCGCAAGCCGGTGGACATAAAACATTGGTGCCTGAGTTGATCGAAGCGCTGGCCGCAGAAGGTGCGGACGATATCATCGTCATAGCGGGCGGTGTTATTCCTCAGCAAGACTACTCATTTCTATATGATGTGGGTGTTAAAGCGGTCTTTGGGCCTGGCACCCATATTGTGGAGTCGGCAGAGCAGATTGTCTCGATGTTGTTAAACGGCAGCGCTATGAACAGATCAGAGAATGGATAGAACCGTCGGGGCTGTGGATACAGAGAAATTATGCTCCGGTGATCGGCGTGCGCTTGCGAAAGCGATTACCCTGGTAGAGAGTCGTCTGCCGGCAGACCAAACACGTGCACATCAGTTGATTGAAGCGCTCTCTCAAAGAGGTTGCTGGTCGAGGGATCGCTCAATTCGTCTGGGTGTTTCGGGCGCACCCGGTGTGGGAAAGTCAACCTTCATTGAGGCGTTTGGAGGCGCTATTACCGCCTCAGGCCGAAAGGTGGCTGTGTTGGCGGTGGACCCAAGCTCACCGATCAGTGGAGGCAGTATCCTCGGTGATAAAACACGCATGGAACAGCTTTCTCGAGATCCCAATGCGTTTATTCGCCCATCACCCAGCAGTGGTGAGTTGGGGGGAGTGACGCAGGCCACGCGCGCGGCCATTTTACTCTGTGAAGCGGCGCACTATGATGTCGTGGTGGTTGAGACGGTGGGGGCCGGTCAGTCGGAAGTGGATGTGGCCAATATGACGGACTTCTTTGCCGTGTTGATGCAGCCTTATGGCGGCGATGGCCTACAAGGCATAAAAAAAGGCATTTTAGAGATGGCGGACTTTGTCCTCATCAATAAAGCGGACGGTGATCTGATCGATGCCGCGCGGCGTGCCTGTCAGGAGTATGAAAGTGCGCTGCATTTAAGCCACACCCTTGTCCAACGACAAGGTGGCGCCTCTGAAAAGCAGGTGCTGTGCTGTTCCAGTTTGACGGGCGAGGGTATAGAGGCGGTTGTTGAAGCGATTCAAATGCGTTGGCGTCATGAACAAGCCCATGGCACTTTAACTGAGCGGCGAAGGCGTCAGTCTGTTCGATGGATGGAGCGGTTGATTGTAGAGCAGTTGCCCTGGCGTTTACAGCAATCTCCCCTGCTTTCGAACACATTACGGCAGTTGAAGCAGGCCCTTGAGCAGGGCTCAATCACGGTTGAAGCGTCGGTAGAGCAGTTCTACGATCAGCTGTTGAGTGAGTCCAATATGAAGAGTTGAAGAGTTGAAGAGTTGAGGGGCAGCATTTGAGTGAACGGCAGCCCTGTATAGAAATGAGAGCAGAATATTGAGACTGTGAAATATGAGTGAAACGGACATTGTCGAACCTTTATCGTCGACGTCAATCACCCCTACATTGGATAACCCTTTTGATCACGTTGATCACGCTCATCCAGCCGAGCAACCCCAAAGAGGAGCACAAGAGCGTGCCCATACGGAGCCCGAGGGTCTCTATGAGCGCGCTCTGTTGATGGCTGAATCGTTAGCGAAGCGACCAAGAGAGGCGGCTGGTCTCACCAGTATTCAGCGCCAACATCAAAAGGGGCGAATGACCGTGTGGGAGCGGCTCGATCTGCTCTCGGATAAACCGCCCCATGTTCTCTATCAAAACTGGGGGCAAAACTTAGATGGCGCTTCATTGGTCACGGCTGTACTGAACATTGAGGGGCGGGATGTTGCGGTCTATGGGCATGACTTTACGGTACGCGCAGGCTCGATGGATGCAACCAATGGGCGCAAGTTGGCTTCATTGATTGAGCTGGCGGGTGAGCGCGGCATGCCTGTGATCGGCATGAATGATTCAGCGGGTGCTTATGTCCCCGCGGGTGTTGGAGGCCTAGACGGCTATGCCTGCGCGTTTGCGGCGTTGAGAAACATCAGCGGTGTCGTGCCGAGCATCATGTGCATGTTCGGCTTTAACGCAGGTGGGGGCGCGTATCTACCCAGGCAGGGGAGCTTTGTGATTCAGCCGCAGAATACCTTTTTTGGTCTCACCGGCACCGGTGTCGTCAAGTCGGTCTTAGGGGAAGATGTCACGCCTGAGGCGTTGGGCGGCCCTTCTGTGCACAGTCAATCAG
>JAYPBG010000073.1:11579-13085 GCA_038124075.1 Gammaproteobacteria bacterium | reverse complement strand
AAAATAGACATCATTGGGCAGTTCACGCAACATCAGTCCTGCTACCGCGCCAAAGAGTCCCAGTGGTACGACTAACATAACCGCAAAGGGGACGCTCCAGCTCTCATAAAGGGCTGCTAAACACATAAAGACAACAAGAATCGATAGGCCAAACAGTAAGGGGGCTTGGCTGCCCGACAGTTTCTCTTCATAGGAGGTACCGGACCATTGAAAATCGTAGCCAGCAGGCAGATCCGCAGCGATCGACTCCATGGCGGCCAAGGCTTCACCTGTGGTGTAACCGGGGGCAGGGGAACCGGCCAGCTTAAGTGCGGGGACGCCGTTGTATCGATCCAGTTTATTCCCTCCGGTTCGCCACTCATAATGGATCAGTTCGGCTAAAGGTATCTGTTCACCGTGGTGGTTACGCACCTTTAATTCAAGCAGTTTGTCGGGGGTCGACATCTGTTCGGGTTCGACTTGTACGATGACTTGAAGTACGCGGCCACTGTGCAGAAAGTCATTGACGTAGAGTGAGCCAAAGGCCGTAGAAAGTACACTGTTGATCGCCTCTATGGAGACGCCGTGCGCCATGGCGCGTTCTCGATCAATGATCAGTTGGAGTTGAGGACTGGCGCCTAGCCCTTCTGGTCTGACGCCCATCAGTGCGGGGTGGTTTGAGGCGGTGCCGAGCAGTTGAAAGAGCTGCTGCTGCAAGGCTTCACGGCCATGGTCACCCCGGTCTTGCAGCCTAAAATCGAAGCCTCCGATGGCGGCGAGTTCGGGGATCGGCGGTGGATTGACGGAGAAGATCATCGCCTCAGACGAGGGGAAGAGCGCTTGATTGGCGCGCATCACGATCTGCTGGGCGTGCTGCTCTGGGTTGGGGCGTGTTTCCCAATCTTTGAGGCGAACAAAGGCGATGCCGGTGTTTTGTCCGTTGCCAAAAAAGCTGAAGCCGAGTACGCCGACGACTTTGTCAACATCGGGCTGCGCTAACATATACGCTTCAACCTCTTCTAACACCTCGGCAGCGCGTGCCTGGGTTGCACCTGCGGGCAGTTGCAGTACTGAGATGAAGTAGCCTTGATCCTCTTCGGGTAGAAAGCCGCTGGGGAGCCGCCAGAGTGACCAGATGACGACGGCTACCAGTGCAACATAGAGCAACAGTATGCGTATGGGGCGATGAATCATCCAGTTTGATGAGATCAAGTAACCTTGTTTGATCACATCAAAGAAGCGATCAAACAGGTGTAACCAACCTGTTTTTGAGCTTTCTGTTGAGCTTTTTGTTGAGCTCTGCTCCTTTTTCTCTCTCTTCTCGTTTTGATTGTTGTTTTGATTGTCTGTGCTGTCTGTATTGATGTGGCGGCTTTGGTGAGAGGGTCTGAGTATGCTGGCGCAGAGGGCGGGTGAGAGGGTGAGGGCAAGCAGGGTTGAAAAGAGCAGGGTTAAGACCAGTGTGATTGCAAACTGTTGATAGATGGCGCCGACGCTGCCGCCAAAGAAGGCCATGGGAATAAAGAC
>JAYPBG010000073.1:6184-11566 GCA_038124075.1 Gammaproteobacteria bacterium | reverse complement strand
GGTTGATGATTTGACTCATCGCTTTATGTACGGCAGGGCTGGGGTCTAAGCCCTCTTCATCAATGATGCGTTGTGCATTTTCAACCACCACAATGGCGTCATCGACCACGGTGCCAATGGCGAGCACCATCGCAAACAGGGTTAATACATTGATGGAGTAGCCTAAAAAGTAGAGGCCTACGAGTGTGCCCACCAGTGAGATAGGGACAACGAGGGTGGGGATGAGTGCGGCGCGTAGGCTGCCCATAAAGAGGAGCATCACCAAAAAGACCAGGAAGAAGGCTTCCAGCAATGTTTTTACCACCTGCTCGATCGATATGTCGATAAACCGGGAGGTGTCGTAAGGTACATCCCAATCCATGTCGTCGGGGAAGAAGGTGGCCAACTCGGCCATGCGTGTGCGCACCGCCGCGGCCGTCTCTAGGGCGTTGCCGTCAGGAGAGAGTTTGATGCCGATCGCGGCAATCGGTTGTCCGTTTAAGCGCGCACGGGTTAGGTAATTTTGTGCGCCCAACTCAACTCGGGCGATGTCGCTCAGGCGAACTGTGCTGCCATTGCTCTGCATGCGAATAATGATTTGCTCAAATTGATCCGGTGTTGAGAGTTGCCCTGGTACAACGACGGAGGCGTTAATCATCTGGCCGGGTGGCGATGGCAGGCGACCGACTTCACCACTTGTGACCTGTACATTCTGTGCGCGTATGGCATTCACGACTTCGTTGGGCATGATGTTAAAGCGTGTCATCTCCATTTGGTCTAACCAGATGCGCATCGCATATTCGGTACCAAACAGAATGCCTTCTCCGACGCCTGCGACCTGCCGAATGGGGTTTAAGATGTTGGCTGCGGTATAGCTGCCTAAATCGACCGCGCTGTGTGTTTGGTTGGGTGAGAAAAGGGTGACAAACATCAGAAAGTTCCGACGTGATTTTTCTACAGAGATGCCTTGGAGTTGCACCTCAGCGGGCAGTCTTGCCTCTACTTTTTTGATACGGTTTTGGGTCTGTACTGCGGCAATGTCAAGATCCACATCGGTTTCAAAGGTGAGGTTGAGAGTCATTGCGCCGGTGGCGTCGCTGGAGGCCTCCATATAGAGTAGGTTATCAATGCCGTTGACGGCGTCTTCGATGATGCGGGTCACCCGGTCTTCGACAAGTTGAGCGTTAGCTCCAGGGTATACCGCGGTGACAGTAAGCCCAGGGGGTGCAACTTCAGGGTATTGAGTAACAGGCAGTAGACGAAAGCAGAGCAGCCCTGCTAAAAGAATGCTGAGTGCGATGACCCATGCGAAAATAGGACGGTCAATAAAAAAATGAGGCATAATGGGCTCGATGAGGTCTGCGAATTATTTATGGCTCCGCGGTTGCTTCTGCGGTCGATTCTAACAAGAGAGGCTGTAGTTTGGTGCCGGGCTGTATTTTCTGAAGAGATGAAAGCACAACGTGCTCTCCACCTTGTAGTCCAGCCATAATAACCCAGCGTGCCTCACCGTCATGCTCTTTATTCAAAGTGCCTAGGGTGACGGGGTTTGGCACGGCCCTGTTTTCAGGCCCGACCAACCAGACGATAGGGCCCTGATCCATAAAGGCGACCGCCGTTTGAGGGAGTGCGATAACATTCGGTGTTTCTAAGGTGATGCTAAGGCGCACAAACTGTCCTGGATGGAGGCTCTGTTGAGGGTTTGGGAATTGGGCTCGAAACAGGATACGGCCAGTGCTGGGGTCTATCTTATGGTCGGCAAAAACCAGGCGACCCATATGTTCATACTCAACGCCCTTCTCCAAGAAGAGTCGAACGGTGATCTGCTCGAGTGACAGCTTAGGCTGGCTGCGGCGCCATTCCGTGTAGGTGCGCCCTGGTAGTCCGAAATTAATCCAGATGGGGTCCAATTGCATCAGAGTATTGAGAACGGCATTATCATCGACTTTGATCAGGTCACCTTTTGATACCGTTGAGAGACCCAGTGTGCCTGAAATAGGGGCGTATATTTTTGAAAAGCTGAGGTCAAGCTCGGCACGTTGCAGGTTGGCTTTCGCCACGCCCAGCTCTGCCAAAGCCGTTTGATAGTCTGATTTGGCCTGATCAAGCTGCTCTTCGCTGATCATTCGATTTTTATAAAGCCGTTCGGTACGTTTTTTAGCTTGCTTCGTGATTTCAACATCGCTGCGAGCACGCTCCAGTGAGGCGAACATGGAGCTGATATTGGCTTCGAGCGTGTCTGTCTCAAGCTCAAAGAGCAGTGTCCCTTTTTTGACGGTCTGGCCATCATGGAACAGCTTGCTTTTTATGACGCCGACGGTGCGCGCGCGGATCTCCACCTGCTCAACGGCTTGGGCGCGCGCAGGAATGGAGAGCTCCCTTGAGAGTGTGCTGGGTTCGGCCTTCCATATTTGAACGGGCAGAGGAGGCATTTCAGCTGGGTTTGCATGCAGCGCACTACAGCACAAGGTGGCTGAGAGCGTGATGAATAGGGTGGTAAAGAGGAGATTTGGTTTTGTCATGGGTGAGTTAACAGGCCCCGCTGAAGCTGATCAAGTTATTTGAATGAGATTAGTGAGATTAGAATAGCATATATGGGGTATAGCTGTATAAGCCTGATTTTTTGATCAGCTTTAAGTGCTGAATTGTGGTGCTTAATAGAAAATTTTGACGTTTATTTTAGTGCGGCTTGTTATCGATTGGTGCAGTTTGGGTTTTCTCGTGTTTGGATTTAATTTCTGCTTGATTTTAATGAGCTTTTTCTATGGAATAGGCTACCAGTCTATATTTGATACATTCGATCTGCTTAATTTGTTCAGCTTATTCGAGCAGTTTTTCAAAAGGAGTTATTTATGATTCGCAACGTACTGTCGAGCCTTCCCAGCGTTATGTCTAAACCCTCGTGTTCTTACTTATCGCACAATGCCGTCGGCGCTCCCCACACCTTTCTCAATGGCGTGAAATCAGCAGGGTCTCCATCGTTGCCTTCTGCGCGCACCAATATGCGCATGTTTTCCATCGCTTCTTCCAATCAGATAAATCCCAATCAGCAAAACCTCAATCATAAAAAACCGCTTTTAACGGCACTCAATGCGTGGGGCGTTGAACCCTCCATGTCGAATCTTGCGCTTGAACGTGTTTCAAAAGCACGGGCGCTGTTGGCGGAGAGAGGTGTCACGATTGATGAGGTCAGTGTTGAAGAGCGTATGACAACACCGTCAGCGTCCGGCCTGCAGACGCGTGAGATACGGATTTCGTTAAGTGATGTTGCGGATCAGGGTGAAGGTCTCTCGGAGATAACGGTTAAAAACGCTGAGATCCAGGGTGAGAGCCAGAGTGAGATGCAGAAAGATGGGCGTGTGATACAGCGCGTGGTCTCATTTGATATGAGGCACGCTGATGATGGTCAGACCGCGCGTGTCGTTCGCGTGTCGAACCCTGAAGAGGGTGCCATCACAAAAGGGGGTATTCGAGTATTGCCCTACAGCGGGCATCAACCGCACAGCAAAGCGGCACTGCAGGAGGGCGCGGCCGAGCTCTCTCGTGGTATGACCGAGAAAACCAAGTGCGTAGGCTTAAATCATGCGGATCAACGGCTTGGTTTTAAGTTGGCAGGCGGTAAAACAGAGGTCAGTATGCCGGAGTCGTGGGAAGGTACGCAAAAGAAAGCGGATCTTTTTGCAGCGCAAGGTTTGGTGGCACCCATTACCCTTGCCCTCGGCATGTATGACTCTCCGGCACCGGATATGCGCTCAGGTCCAAAAGAGATGGATGCATACGCCGCCAGCCTAAAAGATCAGGGTGTTGAGAAGCCTGGCTTTTGGATTACTGGCAAAGGGGCAGAGGGGGCTCACCCGTTTCGTCCGCAGGCTACCGGTGAAGGGGTTGCAGAAGTGTTACGGCAGATGCTGAACATGAAGGGTGCGCCTGTGACGATGCAGAGTGCTAACATTGCGGTTCAAGGCGCGGGCAATGTGGGCCTATTTACCCTGCGCTCGCTTTTGGAGAACGATGAGGCTAAGATCGTTGCTCTGAGTGATATGAAGGGGGCTCTTCATATTGCACAGGGGCTGACAATGGCCAATCTTGATGATGCCATTAATGTGGTAAAAGGTGAGATGGCCATTGAGGCGTTCAATGCAGCGCATGGCACTCAAGCGACACTGGCTGACTCAAATGCTATCTGGTCGATGGGCGCCAATGTCTGGATTCCCGCTGCGAACAAAGACTCGATTACCCTAGAGCACCTTCAAGCTGAGCGCAGCGCACCCTTGATGATTGTCTGTGGCGCCAATAATGCGTTGACGGATGAGACCATTCAGCAGTTGGGTCAGGTGACGTTGGATCAACCCGTTTATATTGCGCCACCGGAGATTGCCAACCCAGGGGGTGTTGTCGGCAGTGCTCTGGAGATGGAGGCTTGTCGCCAAGAGGTTGATTGGGACGCTCAAGAAGGGCAGGCCTATTTAGAAGACGATAAAATCGCCTTCAGAAGCAAAATGCAGAGCATGTTCTTGAATATTTTGGGTGATGATATTGAAGCGCTCAAAAATGCCAATGGGTATCAGGCCAGAAATGAGTATGTGGCACATGAAAGCGGTGTTGAAGCTGGGGCAACCGCGAAGCCTGCAGAGGCCTTTGGGGTTGGCATCAATCTCTCTGAATTGATTTAAGCCACTGAAAAGTGTAGCCGATGGTTTATCGGCTACACTTAGGAATGGGTACGAAATAACGTTAAAATAAAATTAAAATTAAAATTAAAAATAAAGTTAATAAAGTTAAAATGAAAAGAATCAAAAGGCCGTTATGAGAAATAAGTTACAAGAGGCTATCGCCCGCATCGGTGAGATAATTCTTGGGAAAGAGCACCAAGTTAAGCTGGCGCTCGCTTGCCTTATGGCTAAGGGGCACCTTCTTATTGAAGATTTGCCGGGTATGGGAAAGACCACGCTCTCGCAAGCCCTAGCGTCTGTCTTAGGTTTGCAATATAACCGTGTACAGTTTACCAGTGATATTTTGCCCTCTGACATCATTGGTGTGACCATTTTCAATAAAAACAGCAGCACATTTGAGTTTCATAAAGGGCCTATTTTTGGCGAAGTGATTTTAGCGGATGAGATTAATCGTGCGACACCCAAAGCGCAAGGTGCTCTGCTGGAGGCGATGGAGGAGCGACAGGTGACCGTAGAGGGGGATACCTATATGCTGCCAAAACCCTTCTTTGTGCTTGCAACACAAAACCCAAGTGCTCAGATGGGCACCTTCCCCCTGCCCGAAGCGCAGTTGGATCGTTTTTTAATGCGCATCAGTTTAGGGTACCCAGACCCTGCGGCAGAGCGTGAGATCATAATGGGCAAAGATCGGCGCGCACTGCTGCAAGAGCTGCAACCGGTCATGGCGTTG
>JAYPBG010000073.1:2375-6174 GCA_038124075.1 Gammaproteobacteria bacterium | reverse complement strand
TTTAAACTTCAGTTGGGCGTCAAGTGCGTTCACCTCTCAGAGCCTGTATTGGACTATGTGCAGCGTATTGTCCACTTTACCCGAACCCACAGTGGCTTTGCTTATGGCCTTTCACCTCGAGGCACTTTGGCGCTGGTGCACTGTGCGCGTGCTTGGGCCTATATTCACAATCGTGATCATCTTCTACCCGACGATGTGCAGGCGGTCTTAGAGCCGGTCGTTGAACACCGGTTAAGAGGGTGTGCGGATCACTCGGGCCAAGGGGGCGCAGGTTTGACTGCGGGTATACTGAATCAGGTCGATGTCATTAAGAAAGCGTCATGACGCCTCGCTTTGTACCTGGGTTCGCACAGTCTCTTAGGCGGTGGCGCCTCGCGATTGACCACCTGGTCGATCGCTTTGTTACGCTCCGAACCCCTGTAGATCGCAGGATAGTACTGCGCCAGAGCCGTATTTATATACTTCCATCGCGTTATGGTACTGTCTTATTGCTGTTGGTGTTGGCCCTTTTTCTGGGCGGAGTGAACTACGCCAATACGATCATTCTCTCACTCGCTTATCTGATGATAAGCTTTTTTATGGTCTCAATGGTACACACCTTTCGAAACCTCAATGGCCTAATACTGGAGGCCTCCCATGCCCATAACGGGTTTGCGGGCGATACCGTGATGTTTGAGATCAGCGTCTCTCGGTCAGGCGCTCGACGCTATGAGGCGATTACGCTCTACTGGGATCACGGTGCTGCATCAACCGTTCATTTGGTCGAACGCAATCAGGAGGCTGTATCACTGCGCATACCCGTGGCGCAGCGTGGGCTGTTTAAGCCGGGGCGGCTGCGTATTGAATCACGTTTTCCTGTTGGGCTCTTTTTCTGTTGGTCCTATGCTCGTTTTGACCTTGAGGCTTGGGTCTATCCAAAGCCGATTAAGAACACGACGCTGCTTCAAGCGCCTTACCGTGATGGGCATGACGCCGTGGGGGCGCTTAATGGTACCGATGATTTTGCTGAATTGCGTCGTTATACACCCGGTGACCCCATTCGGCACCTCGATTGGAAGGCATATGCTCGCGGAGGCGAACTGCTGACCAAAACATTTGTCGACCCAGTGGATCAAGATTTTTGGATAGATTGGCAGGCTTTTTCTGAGATGGAGCGTGAAATGGCGTTCGGTCATATCTGTTATTGGGTCCTGAAGCTCACTGAGCAACATCGATATTTTGGGTTGAGGCTGCCCCATATTGAGGTTGAGCTGGGAAGGGGGGAGCATCATAAAGTCCGATGTTTGGAGGCATTAGCTCAAGCGTAAGCAAGCGTACGTATGAATAAGACGGTTAAGATGCATAAGCGCCAGAAGGTCCAGAAGGCCCAGAAGGTGAGAAAAGTGAGAAAGGCGAAAGCAGCCGTATATCAAATACATCGTCATGGTTTGATTTGGCTGCTGGTTGCGTTCTGTGCGACCGTGCTGCCTCATATTGCCCATTTGCCGATCTGGTTGAGTGTGGTGGTGATCACCTGTGTTGCCTGTCGTATCATGGTCTACTTTGGGCGCTGGGGTTTTCCTACACCCTTCTTTAAAGGTTTGATGGTTGCTGCGGGTGGGATGGCGATCTATGTCGACTATGACGCCGTTATGGGTACCGATGCCGGTGTGGCTCTTCTGGTTTTAACCTATGCGCTGAAACTGATTGAGATGCATCGGGAGAAAGATGCGTATCTGATCGTATTGCTCAGCTACTTTGTCATCGCGACACTGGGCTTATACAGTACCTCTCTGCTCTCATCGCTGTATATACTGTTGGTCGTTGTCTTGATCACGTCGGCGTTAATTGCGTTGAATCAATCGCAGCGGACCGCTCGAGCGGATGCTGTCAAAGGCAGTGCAACAGGGCGAGTGGGTAGATTGGCGCTGCTGCTGATGCTTCAGAGCGTACCTTTGATGGTGGTGCTGTTTCTCTTTTTCCCTCGTTTACCCCCTTTTTTGACGCTGAAAATAGAGGGAGATCAGGGCATTTCAGGCTTGAGTGATGCAATGTCGCCGTCAGATGTGGCAAATATGGGGCGATCAAACCGGTTGGCATTTCGGGCCGATTTTGAAGGTGACCCCCCTGCGTCCGATCAACTCTATTGGCGAGCGATTATGTTAGATCACTTTGATGGCCGTACCTGGTTTGCGGATAAAAAGAGCGCGCGAACGCTTGGGAACACCTATTGGCCGATGGCCGGTATGCCTGCCTGGTTTTCTGATACCGTTTATGAAGGCGAGCAGATACAGTACACCGTTATGTTAGAGCCAACAGGTAAGCGCTATCTCCCTGCGTTGGATATCCCATATAAGCAAAATAACAAAGGCATACAGGGGCAGGGCATTGGCATCAGCCGAGATTTCACATTGCGTCGAAGAGACCCTGTGAATGCGCTGTTTCGTTATGATGCCGTCTCGCGTTTAAGCTATCAGTTAGAGACGCAGCTTCCTAATTATCGTCGGAAAAAAAATACGGCGCTCCCCTCGACGGGCAATGACGCATCACGGCAGTTTGCGCAAGCGCTGTTTCAGCGTGTTGATCAAAATATAGGAGAGTATATTTTGGAGGTGAATCGTTTTTTTAGCCGAGAGCCTTTTGTCTATACGCTTAATCCACCGACAGCGGCAACCGATATTGTTGATCACTTTCTTTTCCAAAGTCGTCAAGGGTTTTGTATGCACTACGCCAGTGCCTACACCTATTTAATGCGCGCGGTGGGTGTTCCAGCGCGTGTGGTGGTCGGTTTTCAAGGGGGTGAAGTGAATCCGTTGGGGCAGTATGTTCTGGTCCATGAATTTGATGCGCATGGGTGGGTTGAAGTGTGGCTGGAGGGGCGAGGGTGGGTCCGTTTTGATCCGACCGGATATGTCTCACCCGAGCGGATTCAAAACGGCATTCAAGATACCGTGGCGCAATCCCGCCATCAAGAGCAGGCCTCTTTTTTCTCAGCCATCAATATGCGTCAGATTCCACTGATCAATACGCTGCGGTTATCCTTTGATTATGTGAACTTCAGTTGGAACCAATATGTGGTAGGGTATGATGAGCAGCAGCAGTTGGATTTTTTGAAGCGCTACTTTAAGGGTATAAGCGCTGCGCATGTGATGGTGGCGGTGCTGGTATTGATGGTGATCATCTTCTCTTTGGTTGTTTTCTTTCTTGTTAAGTTTCGATCGGTTGAAAAGATAGACCCTGTTGATAGAGCGTATCTGGGCTTTTGTCATCGGCTCTCCAAGAGGGGTGTTTCGAGAGAAAACGGTGAAACAGCGATCGCTTTTGCTGAGCGGGTAAAAGCGACCCGGCCGGAGTTGTATGACGCACTCAAGCGGGTGACCGATCTCTACTGTCATGTTCAGTTTGCGGACCCCAGTGTTTCAGCGGCAGGGGATACCAAAATGAGACGTACCGCCAAAGAGCGGCGCCAAGTCATTCGGTCGATACGTGCCGTGCGGCTTTATTGGCCGTAGCGGAATGAGAGTGGAATGAGCGGTCTTGGTGGAGTGGGTCGTTTTGCCATGTCGCTGGGTTATGAGGCTGGGGGAAACAGTTCGTTGATTGGCTTGTTGATCGGCTCGTTGAGTGTTTTTTCATCGCACGGCCTATCTTTTGCGCTTCTCTGCACTATCATATCTATGTATGGAGCGTGGATCTCTAATTTTTGCCGCTATTCGTGTGAAATTAATACAAATTTTCTCCACAAATCTCTTTAAATCGGGTACTGTAGCCCATCATTTTGGATCTAACTTACATTTACTGGAATACTCAATGTCTAACT
>JAYPBG010000073.1:0-2365 GCA_038124075.1 Gammaproteobacteria bacterium | reverse complement strand
AGCAGGAGCAAGAGCGTGGGATCACGATCCAATCTGCTGCGACCACTTGCTCTTGGAATGATCATCGATTAAACATTATCGATACACCAGGGCACGTTGACTTCACGGTTGAAGTATACCGCTCTTTGAAAGTTCTGGATGGTGGTGTAGGTGTATTTTGTGGTTCGGGTGGTGTTGAGCCTCAGTCTGAAACGAACTGGCGTTATGCGAACGAATCTGAAGTATCACGTGTCATCTTTGTGAACAAGCTTGACCGTATTGGTGCTGATTTCTTGCGTGTTGTGGGCCAGGTGCGCAACATCTTGGGTGCTAACGCATTGGTGATGACGCTGCCCATCGGTCGTGAAGATGATTTTGTGGGTGTGGTTGATCTGCTGACACGCAAAGCGCACGTTTGGGGTGATTCAGGTAACCCTGAAGACTTTGAGATCAAAGAGGTCCCTGAAGATATGGCTGATATGGTTGAAGAGTACCGTGAACAGCTGATTGAGACCGCAGTTGAGCAAGATGATGACTTGATGGAAGCCTACCTAGAAGGTAACGAGCCCTCCATTGAAGAGCTTAAGCGCTGCATCCGCAAAGGGACCATCGCATTGGACTTCTTCCCAACCTTCTGTGGTTCTGCCTTTAAAAACAAAGGCATTCAGATTCTTCTGGACGCCGTTGTTGATTACCTTCCTAACCCCACTGAAGTTAAGCCTCAGCCTCTTACCGATGACAAAGGTGAAGAGACCGGAGAGGTGGCTACGGTCTCTGCAGAAGAGCCTTTCCGTGCATTGGCGTTTAAGATTATGGACGACCGTTTTGGTGCACTGACCTTTGTCCGCATCTATTCAGGTGTGTTGAATCGTGGTGATACCATCCTTAACTCTTATACGGGCAAAACCGAGCGTATCGGTCGAATGGTAGAGATGCACGCGGATGAGCGTAATGAACTTGAATCGGCACAAGCGGGCGACATCATTGCAATCATTGGTATGAAAAATGTTCAGACTGGCCACACGCTGTGCGATCCAAAGAATGAGTGCACACTTGAGGCGATGATCTTCCCTGAGCCGGTCATATCAATTGCTGTAACGCCTAAAGATAAAGGTGGCTCTCAGAAAATGGGTATTGCCATCGGTAAGATGGTTGCAGAAGACCCCTCTTTCTGTGTTGAATCCGATGAAGAGACGGGCGATACCATTCTTAAAGGCATGGGTGAGCTTCACCTGGATGTTAAGATCGATATTCTTAAGCGGACCTATGGTGTTGAGCTTGAAGTGGGTCAACCTCAGGTGGCTTATCGTGAGACCATCACGCAAGAAATTGAAGATACCTACACCCATAAGAAGCAGTCAGGTGGATCGGGTCAATACGGTAAAATCGACTACCGCATTAAGCCGGGTGAGCCGGGTTCTGGCTTCCAGTTTACCTCTACAGTTGTGGGTGGTAATGTACCTAAGGAGTTTTTCCCTGCGATTGAGAAAGGGTTCTTGGGCATGATGGATGAAGGGCCTGTGGCCGGTTTCCCTCTGCTTGACCTTGAAATTGAGCTCTTTGACGGTGGTTTCCACGCCGTTGACTCCTCTGCCGTAGCCTTTGAGTTGGCTGCACGCGGTGCGTATCGTCAATCCATGCCTAAAGCAGCCCCTCAGCTGATTGAGCCGATCATGAAGGTTGATGTGTTCACGCCAGAAGATCATGTAGGCGATGTGATTGGTGATTTGAACCGACGCCGTGGCATGATCAAAGAGCAGGAGAGCGGTATAACCGGTGTACGCATTAAAGCAGAGGTGCCTCTTGCTGAAATGTTTGGTTACATTGGAACCTTGCGTACTATGACCTCCGGTCGTGGCCAATTCTCCATGGAGTTTTCTCACTATCTGCCTTGCCCGGCCTCTGTTTCTGAAGCAGTTGTTGCTGCTGAGAAAGAGAAGAAAGAGGCGAAAGCGAAGTGATGTAAGTGATATAAGCGATGTAAGCGATAAGCTCGGCTATTTTGCTGAAACAATGTAGCTGAAACGATAACGCAGTTTCGTAAAAAAACCCCGGTGATGAAGATCACCGGGGTTTTTTATTGACTCACGCCTAACAACTATCTTTATTTTCTCTATTAGGGATAGAATAGTAATAACCCTAAGGCGGTATCCCAGGCGAACCTTTAAGTCTAATGATGAGGCTCGAGTATGATTTTTAGTCTATTTTCGTATGTTTAATATGAACCGGACGGTATCTATGACTCTGCGTAAATACCTTCTGATTTTGGGTATTATCTCTGCGTGCATCTTTTCCAGCAGCGTATGGGCCAGTACGGCGCACCTTTTTCAACTGAAAACGGTCCTGTTATACCGTTTGCTTCAATTTACTCATTGGCCCGAACGCG
>JAYPBG010000072.1:1243-13104 GCA_038124075.1 Gammaproteobacteria bacterium | reverse complement strand
TCTCAAGGCTCTTCAGCGTCGCCATGCAGAGTGAAGGGGGCAGAGCCGTCGTATACATATAGGTGCGCGCCCGCTGAATAAGAAACTCGATCAACTCGGTGCTGCCCGCAACAAAGGCACCCGCCGTCCCCAGTGCTTTGCCCAGTGTCCCCACCACAATCGGTACATGGGCCTCACTCAACTGAGCGTCTACAACGGCACCGGCACCCTCTTTCCCCAATACACCCAATGCATGCGCTTCATCCACCATAAGCCACGCCTGCCTTGGCCGAGCAACATCGGCAATACCCGCCAAGGGCGCGACATCACCGTCCATGCTGAACACCGAATCGGTCACAATCAGCCCGCGCCCACGGCACGCTCCAGCCGAGCTGTTCAGCAATGCTTCAAGATGGCCTACATCTGCATGCCTGAAGCGATGCGACCTAGCACCACTGATCCGCCCGCCATCAATCAGTGATGCATGATTCAGCCGGTCTTGAAACAGGTGATCATGACGCCCCAGCAGCGCCTGAATCACGCCAACATTCGCCATATATCCACTGGAGAAGAGCAGCGCTCGACTCCGCCCCACCCATTCAGCCAACGCCTGCTCTAAATATTGGTGAGCCTCACTATGCCCACACACCATATGCGACGCCCCACTGCCGACACCAAACTGTTTGACCCCCTGCTCTGCAGCGGCACTCACCTCTGCATCAGCCGCTAATCCCAAGTAATCATTGCTGCAAAAATTGAGATAATGCTTTCCTGCAACAGCGACATCGGGGCCTTGCGCCGTCGTGAGCGTATGGCGCTGTCGAAACAGCGCATTACTGTGCAAACAGATCAGTGATTCATTGAGGTCAAAGTGACGAAATGGCGTGTCTGACATCGAGCACCCATGGGCCGCATATTTCTGAAAGGTTAGGAGGACATAGCATCGTAGAAGAGCGCGGCTTCTTCCTTCTCGTTATCCTCTAAGCGATTGATGCCCAGCTTTGCAAATAGACGTTGATCGGTGTCGGCCTCTGGGTTTGCCGTGGTCAACAGCTTCTCACCATAAAAAATTGAGTTTGCACCGGCAAAGAAGCAGAGTGCCTGGGTTGACTCCGTCATGGTCTCTCGACCCGCAGAGAGACGCACTCTCGATTTTGGCATCATGATGCGCGCTACAGCAACGGTGCGCACAAATTCAAACGGGTCAAGGGCCTTAGCATCGGCCAAGGGTGTACCCTCGATCTTTACCAATTGATTGATTGGCACACTGTCTGGGTGCGCAGGCAAATTTGCCAACTGCATCAACAGTCCAGCCCGATCGCGCCGCGTTTCACCCAACCCTAAAATCCCACCAGAACAGACCTTCATACCGGCTGTTCGTACATGCTCTAACGTATCAAGACGATCTTGAAAACTGCGTGTTGTGATAATGGCACTGTAATGTTCAGGCGACGTATCCAAATTGTGGTTATAGTAGTCTAAACCCGCCTCAGCCAACTGTTCTGACTGATCTTGAGAGAGCATACCCAGCGTCATGCAGGTCTCCAACCCAAGCGCTTTGACTCGACGCACCATATCCAGCACATACGGCATATCTTTTTCTCGCGGCGAGCGCCACGCGGCCCCCATACAAAAGCGCGACGCCCCTTTTGCCTTCGCCGCTTTCGCCTCTTCGATCACCTTATCAACCGCCAGCAGCTTCTCTTTCTCAAGCCCCGTATTGTAGTGTCCACTTTGCGAACAGTACTTACAATCTTCAGGGCAGGCGCCTGTCTTGATGCTCAACAGCGTACTCACCTGGACCTCGTTGGGATCAAAGTGTGCTCGATGGATAGCCTGCGCTTTAAAGAGCAGATCGCTAAACGGCAATGCAAACAGCGCTTCTATTTCCGCAATGCGCCAATCATGACGAATCGGTGACTGCTGATGCAGAGCGTGTTGGGGTTGAGTCGATGCATAAGTGTCAACAGAGTGCTGTTCCTGCATGGGTCTAATCCTTATACTGTCTCTTTTCAGCGCTGATGATTAAGCTGAGTTATATACCATACACCGAGCAAGCCTGAGCTCACCCCGTAAAGCTCAATACGGCTCTAGAGAATAGCGGGCGGCGCGGATCACACATAAGTGATTGATAGAATAAGCCGATCAGCCTTGCTGTCAACCATTATGACTTATTTGGTTTACTAATGAACATATTTCAATCTATTAATAGTTGTATTTGGCCTCATACCTGTATTTTATGCCACGCCACCTCCCAACTAAAGATGGACCTATGCCACGCCTGCCTCCAAGATCTGCCTCATAAACCTTTATCTCAAAGCATCCCTATACCCGAGCCAGGAGAAGGGGAAGAAGGAGAAGAGGGGGACGAAAAACACCCAGCAGACACCCCCGTTATCTGGAGCGCTTTTGAGTACCGCTTCCCCATTGACAGACTGATCCATGCTTTTAAATTCAAAGGCTCGCTCGTCGCCGGCAAAGTGATTGCCCAGCTGCTCAGCCATCGCATTTCAGAACACTTGAAGACACACGATGACCCTACACTCATCCCCCACCTTCTTATCCCCGTACCCCTGCATAAAAAACGACAAGCAGAACGCGGCTATAATCAAGCCGCCCTGTTGGCCGAGCAGATCCGTCGCGCCACGGGCATAAACATAGGGAGATCACTCTGCAACCGAACCAAATACACCCTGCCTCAGTCTGAACTGCTCAAATCTGAGCGCGCACTCAATATTAAGGGGGCATTTACCGTAAATAGAGATAAAATGTCTAAAATTCTGCGACACCATCCCAGCCTGCATCTGGCGATCATTGATGATGTGATCACAACCGGCGCAACCACTCAAGCACTGGCTCAACAGCTGCTGGATGCGGGTGCAGCAAAAGTCGACATCTGGAGTGCAAGTCAATCGCTATGAACGTTACGAGGCTTCAATACACCCAATACATCGCTCCACTCATATATGGACTCTGCTTAACCGTAACGCTACCGACCGCTTACGCTGCAGACACAACATTAGCGCGCAGCTCAACAGCATCCTCCACCGTCACCCTTGCGGTCTCAGCCAACTTTAAGGGCACACTTCACAAGCTGCTTGACGCTTTTCAGCACACAGGCAGCACATGCACCGACTCGACTTTGCGCTCAAGCTTTCGAATCATCAGCGGAGCATCGGGCCACTTATACCACCAAATTCGACAAGGCGCACCTTACGACCTTTTTTTCAGTGCTAACACGCTCTATGTTGACCAGCTTTACAAGGCAGGCTTCGGCGCAGCATCGATCGAGCCTCGCACGTACGCCTTCGGAAAACTTGCCCTTTGGCACCCCAGATTATATGGCACTGAGATGGCATCCCCCTTGGTTCAACGGATCCATACCAGCGAGCGCTTTGCAACAGCTCACCCAACCTTGGCGCCTTACGGTGTCGCCGCACACGCCTATCTTCAAACACTCAACGGCCCATTTACGTTTAAACGGCTGACGGCCAATAATGTTTCACAAGCCTTTTCGTGGATACAAACCGGTAATGCCGATATGGGACTGGTCGCCTACGCTCACCTACTGCAAGAGAAAATCCCTCACGATACATTCACACTACTGGATAACCGCGACTACCCTGCAATTCGCCAAGAGATGCTGATGCTGAAACATGCTGATACTAAACCCTGCGCTTTATACTTCTATGCTTTTCTAGAAACACGCCAAGCAGAAACGATCATTCAGCTTGCCGGCTACACCCTCCCCGACGACGTGAAAAACCATGTTCACCGACCCTGAATGGAGCTTGATCCCCTGGCTGGCGCCCAGCGATATTACGGCACTGCTGCTTTCAATTAAGCTGGCTGCGCTCTCTACGCTGCTGCTCTTACTGATCGCCATTCCAGCTGCTTGGTTGCTCACTCGCGCCCCTAAACCGGTCAAGATATTAGCAGAAAGCACCATTGCCCTACCCCTGGTGCTCCCCCCTACCGTGCTTGGTTACTACCTTCTGTTGGCGTTTGCACCGCACAGCTGGTTGGGGGGCAGTTGGCATCAACTCACAGGCACCACGTTATCTTTTAGCTTTTCGGGCCTGATGCTCGGCTCTGTCCTCTACTCGCTGCCGTTTGTTGCACAACCGATCTTTAACGCCTTTGAACGCATCCCAAAACCCTATATTGAATCAGCCATGAACCTAGGTGCCAGCAACACCACCATTCTGCACCGCATTGCTCTTCCACTGTGCAAACGCAGTATTTTAATGGGTGCCGGCCTTGGCTTTGCTCATACATTGGGTGAATTCGGTGTCGTTCTCATGATTGGTGGCAACATTCCCGGCGAAACCCAAGTGGTCGCCATTCAACTCTATGATCATGTTGAGTCACTGGCGTATGATGCCGCCAACCGGCTGGCACTGACACTGCTCGGCGCCTCATTCGCACTGCTCTTACTCTGTTACAGCATCCACTACTCAACCGGGTCTTCACCACCATGTTCTACGCAAAAGTAGCCTTACAACGACCGAACGTACGAGCCCTTGATGCATTTTCTCTTGATGTTGAGATCGCATTTGACCGACCACAAATATACGCACTCTACGGCCCCTCGGGTTCCGGAAAATCAACTCTGCTCCGAGTCTTAACAGGGTTTGAGCCCAGCGCTCACGCCAAAATCATACTGAAAAACCGGCTCTATCAAGAGGGTGACAAGCACAGCCCACCGCAACAGCGCCCTTTTGGCTACCTCTCTCAGCATGAGGACCTGCTCCCTCATCTCACACTGAATCAAAATTTAGCGTTTGCCGAGCAGTGCGCTGCCCGATCCAGCCGCACCTCAGAACAACCCACACGTTATACACCGCCCCTGGACCGGTCTGAGTTGCTCAACCTCCTCAAACTGCAACCCCTCTCTCACCACTACCCTGATCAGCTTTCACAAGGTGAGAAACAGCGTACACGCATCGCACGGGCGCTGCTGCAACAACCTCAGCTGCTGCTACTCGATGAGCCTTTTGTTAACATTGATCACGACAGCAAAGAGATGATTTTTGGCTATCTTAAAAAAGTGGTTGAACGGTGGAGCGTACCGATCATCTTTGTGAGCCATATTTTTTCAGAAATTCTCGCACTCAGCGACTACCTCTTTATTATGGACAGAGGGGGCATCACCATTCATGGCGAAACGGCCACCGTATTGAGCGACCTTAACAACCCCATTAACTCGACTCATCTTGCCAGTTCACTGCTTGACGTCACACACATACAATATGATACAACCCATCAACTTGTAGAAGCCGCTCTAGAAGATCAAACGCTGCTGTTCCATGCATCACCTGAGCATATTCAAACAACGTACCGTATCGCAATCTATGCTCACGCCATCAGCCTCTCTTTAGAGAAACCCCATGCCTGCAGCATTTTGAATACACTTAAAGCAACGGTCATCGACATTGAACAAGACACGCTGGATGCTTTAATTAAGCTAAAAATCGGGAGGCAATACCTGATCTCCAGGATCACTTTGCGCTCACTGGAGACACTCAACTTAACGGTCGGTCAAACAGTTTTTGCGCTGATTAAAAGTGTCGCAATCACTCCGCCCGCTTTTTAGCATGATCTCAAACAGAGCCTATACACAAGCGAAGCTCAACGCAGTATACTGCACAATTTTAAGACCAGAGCCCACCCATCTGGCTCCATAGGAATGAGTTCGAAATAATTTGAGCATTAAACATTAAACATTAAACATTAAAAGGAACCCTATCGTGAATAACGCTTTTCAAACAGCACTACTGGCTTCACTCTTCGCTTTGGCCGCCACTGCGGCATCCCCCCTCTTCGCACTTGAGACGGGCACATCACTGCCCGAGATCAGCATTGAATCAAAAGGTGAGATCTTACTCGAAGGCGACACGGTCTCTTACACCGCTTGGCACTCTTCACAACTCAAAGGGAAAATCCGTACCCTCCAACACATCGCCGGGCGCACCTCCGCCAAAGAGATCAATCAGCCGTTTATTGATGCCCTTAAGACGGCTCAACTGAGCCCAGAGCATTACCAAACAACCACCATTATCAATGTAGATGACGCCATATTTGGCAGCTCTTCCATCGTCTCCAACAAGGCAGAGAGCAAGAAAGCAGAATACCCACACAGCAGCATCGTGATCGATGAAAAAAGCTCAGCCATTAAACCCTGGGGATTAAAGCACAAAGGGTCTGCCATTATTATTCTAGATAGGCAAGGCCGTATACTGTTTTTTAAAGATGGAAAGATGAGTGAAACAGAGATTCAAGAGACACTGGCCTTAATCAAAGCAAAAGCACAGTAGCTCTCCCAAAATTTAACGTACTAAACTTAAAAATTGACTAAATAGCAAGCAACGCGCATCAACCAGCCTCATTGGGCAGCCAGCTGCCGACGCCGGTTCACGCGTTGCATTTTTTGTAAATAGCGCTGAAGCGCTTGACCATTCGCCTCAGTCGCAATAATTTCCCCGCCGATCAGCGCACGGTCACCCTCATGTTCAGCAATATACTTCACCTCAACATCACAGCTCACCTTTAGATCAGAACCAATATAGAGCATCACAGACGGCAAAATCATGCCTGGGATTACGGTTTCACCGCCTTCCAGCACCTCCATTCGTACACCACCGGAAGAGAGGTCCATCAATTTTGCTCTGCATTGACGGCCGCCTGCCCCACCCCACTGGGCATAACTGTATCGGTCTTGATCCATCTCAATGCGATAACTGCGCCGACGCTGCTGCTGCTCAACCAACTCCGGTAACGCCAGCTTATAAAAGGGGGTCCCAGCATATTCGCCCGCCATTTGCAGCTCTGTCATAAAGGTCATGACATTGCCTTTTTTTCCAATAGAGACCTCCAGCTGATCATTCATAACCAACTGAAAACCCTCTGAAGGAAACAGTTCATCGATAAGGATATACTGCTCATGTGGATTAAGATCAAGAATCACACTCTGATAGCTTTTTTTCGAGGTCACTGGGCGAATGTAAATAAATACATGCTCACGCATGGCTTCAAACAACAAAGTATATGTCCTACGCTGCGTCGGCGTGACCTCAACGGTACGTTTTGACTGTTTACGCCTCTGACGCAAAGGTCGCTTAGACACGATTTGAGACGCGATCTGAGACACCCAACGGTGCATGGCGGCTATCTGCTCTCTCACTGACCTTATCACCTTGCTGTTATTACTTTTTTGTCGGAACGCTAATAAATAAAGCAAGTAGCCTGCCAGCCATGCACATCATATAGATTATTTTTTGCGGTACCCCCACCTTCTGGTAATGAACATGCATGGGCTGACCCTGCGTGCATTTATCATCCAAATCCAAGGCATCATTGGCCGCTTCATGATCAATAAACCATTTTCTATAGGCGCGATCTTTCGCACTAAGAAGCGGTTCTGAGTGGACTAAGGGGGCAATATTTTGATCTATAGCAAGGATCGCAGACATAGTGCGATTATAGACGGGTTGGGGTGAGATTGATTTAGGGCAAGTAAAAAAAGAGCGGCTCAGCGGCCTCTCTTTGCGTCTCTAATTATTTATCTACTTCAATAGACGATCATATTCAGCATGGCTTCCAATCCAGAACCATAGCAACCCCTCATCCATTTCAACGGCTAAAGCTCGATAACTGATGCCTACGCGTACCGACCAGTATTGATTCACCTTTTTAAGATGCAATGACGGATGTTTTGGATTCTCTTTGAGAATGGCGTAGTTCTTATCGGCTAAATCTTGTATACGTTGCGGAAGGCCTTGATAACATGCCCAGAATGCAGGGCTTGCAAAGTGCTTCATAGTTCTGAGCAGTTACCTTTTTTATAGTCTGAGAGCGCTGCTGCGGCCAGCTGGTCTAGTTTGCCTGATTGCGCATCTTCTTCAAACTGCTTATCCCAATTGTCAGCATCGAAGTTGATAAACCACTCTCTCAATTGGGCAAGCTCATCTTTTGGTAGTGCTGTAATGGCTTTTTCTATCTCTTTTATATTCGGTGGAGTACCCGGCTCTTGATACATGGTGGCTACCTCTTCAATCGCAATATATCTTGACCATATTAACATAGAATAGCCTCTGCCGGGCTAGCTGATTCCACTTGCTGGCCTGGGTGCGTCTTCTGACACACTTTTTTGAGTTGAGCTACGCTCACTTGGGTGTAGATCTCGGTGGTCGCCGTATCATAGAGGACTAAGTTGGCTGGGCTGTGGCGGGTATCGGCTCCGTTCTCCAGCATGTGCGTTGCCAGTGGGGCTTTGGTCTTTATTTGATCGAGTTGATTGCTAAGTAAACGAGGCATACACCAAGTCCTGCCAACACCATAATGAGGTTTTATTAATAAACCTTTTGGGTATCATTGCAACACCTAATTTGATCGGAGGACTATTCTATGGCGGCACCCATCATCTACTGGATACTGCCCATGAACTTCTCTACTCGATTAATACAGATCAGAAAGTCCCAAGGTTTGACTCAGCAAGGCTTGGCTGATGCCGCAGAGCTGCATATCAACCAGATACGCCGCTATGAAGCAGGGTCAGCACAGCCGACCCTAGAAGGGCTTGTGAAGCTAGCCAAAACGTTGCATGTCAGCCTGGACAGCCTGGTCTTTGAGGAAGATGATCGCGGCCCCACCCTCACAAAGATGAAACTACTGTTTGAAGCGATTGAGCGCCTCAATGAGGATGAGCAACAGATCATTAAAGAGCTTTTGGAAGGTATGATCATCAAGTATGAAGCACGACGCTGGGTAGACCGACCTTAGTCCAACCAATACGCTAAACAGCAAATATACGTCATTGACGTATTCATGGAATCCGTCTATTATGGTCATCATTGAGACCCCAATATTTACCAAACAGGTTTCTGAATTAATCAGCGATGAGCACTACGCTGACTTTCAACGAAAATTGTGCCAAAACCCAGACTCAGGTGACATTATCAGCGGCACAGGTGGTCTACGTAAGATCCGCTGCTCAGTAGAGGATCGCGGTAAGCGTGGCGGTATCCGAATCATTTATTACTGGTATACCGAAGGTGATCGGATTTATATGCTTTTAGCCTATGCAAAGAATCAACAGAGTGATCTCAACCAACAGCAAAAGCAGATACTGAAGAAACTGGTTGAAGAGGAGTTTAAAGGCCGTGGATGATGATCTATTTAATGAGCTAGTCGGCAGCGTTAAGGAAGCGGGCCAGATACATCGAGGTCAGTTAGCGCCCAGCCGAACGTTCGAGCTAACCGCCATCGACGTTAAAAACATTCGTGAGAATATTGGCCTATCTCAAAACGATTTCGCATTGACCATTGGCGTAAGCCCAAGAACATTGCAAAACTGGGAGCAAGGACATCGGTCACCGCAAGGGCCTGCATTAGCGTTGCTGACAATCTTTAAAAACGATCCAACCAATGCAATTAAGGCGTTACATCAAGGACAGTAGATAACCTAACCCATCTCAGAATATCTTCCTTTCAGCTGCTGAAATAAAGCGGCTAGGCACTACTATTTTTATTACTATTTAAATACAGAGCCGAAAGCAATAATTAATCGCGACAGCAAATACTAACGATCAAAATATCAACCCCCTCTATTGCGCCGAACAAAAAGCTCTGGCTTGCTTGATGCCATAGATGTAAACCAAAATACGCTCAAAACAAAAATGGATATATATAAAAAAACAAATGCAATTTTATGATGAACCGTCAAATCCACAAACAATAACAACAGCAGTTTAACAAGGCTAACAGCAATATAACTCCCGCAAATTATGATTAGTTTTTTGTTTAGCTCCTCACTCCTGTTTTCAAAAGAAACAACAATATTGCCATATAAAGCATCGAATACAACAGCAACAGAAAGAGGGACGGCAAACCAATACTTTTCGATAGCGAAGAGAAAGAAAGGGGCATATATCGTACTCACACATACAAAAGCTGAATACATTGCCTGCCCTCTATCCGGATTTAATCTAGCATCACCCATTATCAATACTCTTTTTTAAATATCACAAATCATTTTTAATCATATAATCCGAAGCATGATTAGTTGTAAAATCGGAGGCAAGTTGCCCTGCTGCTATATTCACACCCGGTTTACCTAAGAGCATATTTATAGATGTACCCACTACACCACTCAAAAAAGATAGCCCACCTAAGAAAGGAACAGCTGGCTGCGTTCCAGGACCGGCTAAGGCGGTAGTTGCTAAATACCCGGATCCCTCAGAAATATCAGCTAAAGTTAGATCTCCCCTTTTTATCTCACCTGTTGCCAATTTCCTTGCCATCTCAGCCTTTCGTTGTCTATCATGCAAACGATCATTCAGTGCATGACTCATTGCCCCTTGTATGGCACCGTGCTTAAATTCGCCACCAGTAATTTTAGACGCTGTACCGCCTATAACAGATGATCCTAATATTCCGACATCACCAAACTGAATATTTGCACCTTGAGTGAACCCCACGCTCGTAAATCCATGAGCAAACTTGCCACCCATCAGCTTACTATTAATTCCTCCAATCATACCGTGCGCCAGCACCTTCTTTGCGCCCAGTTTACTGAACAAACTTTTTGCTTTCCCCAGTTTGCCCGCGCCATGAAGTAACCCTCCGGTTAACAGGCCTGTCCACGCTCCTTTAGAACCCCCGGTAACAGCGCCTGATGTTGCACCGGTTAAAGCACCGGCCCAGAAGGTATTTGCATCAAAGACTTCAAATACTCCTGGCATCACAAAAATCATTCCTATAGAGACTATAGAACGCCAATGCTTCCTCCAAGCCTTAGCCATATTCTTATGCCATTTTTTAACACCACGCCATAGCTTCTTAAAAAAATACCCAGATGGATCAGTATACCTAAGCGGATTATTAAGCGCACAACTGTACCTGTTATACGATTGAAGGTTGTTAGGGGCCTGAATAAACGGATCAGCCGAGAGGAACCGCGCGATTTCCGGATCAAAAACTCTCCCGTTCATATGAACATGAACACAGTTAAACTTCAGCAAGATTCCCCTTCTGCTCCAGCCATGCTCGGCGGTCCTGAGCACGTTTTTTTGACAACAGCATATCCAGCACCTGATCCGTCAGCACCTGATCTTCAATCATCAACTGAACCAGCCTGCGCGTATCAACCGCCATGGTCGTCTCACGCAGCTGCAAAGGGTTCATTTCACCCAATCCCTTAAAACGCGTTACCTGTACTTTTCCTTTTTTCTTCTCTGCTGCAAGGCGATCTAGCGTACCCTGCTTCTCCTCTTCATCCAATGCATAGTAAGTCTCTTTACCCACATCAATTCGAAACAGCGGCGGCATTGCAACAAACACATGCCCCGCTTCAACCAATGCCGGAAAATGCTTAACAAACAGCGCGCATAGGAGCGTCGCAATGTGCAGCCCATCAGAATCTGCATCGGCCAGAATGCAGACTTTGTGATAACGCAACCCCTCTAAGTCACCACTGCCAGGTTCAACCCCTATCGCAACCGCAATATCATGCACCTCTTGCGAGGCCAGCACTTCCGCCGAATCGACCTCCCACGTATTTAAGATCTTACCGCGCAGAGGCATAATGGCTTGAAACTCACGATCTCGAGCCTGTTTAGCAGAGCCACCTGCCGAATCCCCTTCCACCAAAAACAGCTCGCCCTGTGCAGGGTCTGACGACGAACAATCCGCTAACTTTCCTGGCAAAGCAGGACCCGATGTTAACTTCTTTCTCGCCACTTTTTTGGCCGATACCCTTTTTAAAACCAAGGTAGCCAATGAAAATTTGAGATCAAATATCCGAACTGCGGTCATGGACAAAAACTTTTTTTGGCTGAACGACTTTAAGGTACCCAACGGAGTTCATGTTTACGGTCGACGAT
>JAYPBG010000072.1:0-1233 GCA_038124075.1 Gammaproteobacteria bacterium | reverse complement strand
ATAAAGTGCTCTGCCAGCTGCTCGGCTTCAGACGTGTGCTGGTTCAACCACAAGCTGAACGCATCTTTGACGACACCGGAAACAAACGCCGCACACTGCCGAGAGGATAGACGCTCCTTAGTTTGACCGGCAAACTGCGGATCCAAGGCCTTCAGTGATAGCACATAGCTGCAACTTTCCCAAACATCATCCGGTGCCAGCTTTACACCACGCGGTAAGAGGTTACGAAACTCACAAAACTCTCGAACAGCGTCTAATAGCCCACTGCGCAGACCGTTAACATGCGTCCCACCCTGTACCGTGGGTATTAAGTTCACATAACTTTCTGTGATCAGATCACCACCTTCTGGCAACCACTGCACGGCCCAATCAACCGCCTCGTCATCACTTGCCAGCGAACCAAGAAAAGGCTCAAGGGGCACAGGTCCAAAAGGGCGATTGGCACTGACCAGATAATCTTCTAAACCATTCTCATAATACCAAGAGATTTTCTCGCCACTTTTTTGATCTTTGAAATTAATGGTCAGACCTGAACATAAAACAGCCTTAGCGCGCAGCAGGTGCTTCAACTTTGACACTGAGAACTTATCGGAATCAAAATATTTCTTATTCGGCATAAACCGTATGGTGGTGCCACTCGTTCGTTTTGCACACTCTCCCACCACCTCAAGATCGGTCGCTTTATCTCCATCCATAAAGCCCATCCGGTAGATATGGCCACCACGCTTTACCGTCACTTCAAGCACTTTACTCAGTGCATTCACCACAGAGACACCCACACCGTGCAATCCACCGGAAAACTTATAATTCTTATTTGAGAACTTTCCTCCTGCATGCAGCTTAGTCAATATCACTTCGATACCCGGGATACCCTCTTCAGGGTGCAAATCCACCGGCATTCCACGACCATCATCCGACACACTGATTGAACCATCTTTAAACAAAACAATGTCTATCTTTTTGGCATGCCCCGCAATGGCTTCATCGACACTGTTATCAATGACCTCCTGAGCCAAATGGTTCGGGCGCGTGGTATCCGTATACATACCGGGTCTTTTTTTAACGGGGTCTAAACCGCTTAGTATTTCAATCGCATCTGCCGTATATGTCGTTGACATGTATTCGTTAGCTCCAACAAAATTAACTGTGTATTCAAATATAGATGCTTGCAGGCAAGCGCTGCAAATAGAGGTCATCACCGGGTATGTAGCTTAGCGTAGGGGGGAATAGATG
>JAYPBG010000071.1:9503-13147 GCA_038124075.1 Gammaproteobacteria bacterium | reverse complement strand
ATCCACTGGTTCACTTAGTACGAAATAGTTTGGATCATGGGATTGAGAGTCGAGAAGACCGGTTGGCTGCTGGGAAGCCAGAGGCTGGGCAATTGGAGCTTAATGCCTACCATCAAAGTGGCAATATTATTATTGAGATCATTGATGATGGAAAGGGGCTAGCTACGGAGGCGATACGCAGTAAGGCCATTGAGAGAGGCGTGATTACAGTTGATGAGACCTTGATGGATAAAGAGGTGCATGAGCTGATATTTCGCCCCGGATTTTCAACCGCCGAAAAGGTGACCGGCCTCTCTGGCCGAGGTGTTGGAATGGATGTTGTGCGTCGAAACATTAACGAGCTCGGGGGGCATATTGAGCTCTATTCGCAAGAGGGGGCAGGTACGCGTATTGTTATTCGGCTGCCGCTGACATTGGCGATCCTTGATGGTCAACTGATTCGATTGAATGAATCCACTTTTATTGTTCCACTTGTAAATATCATTGAGTCGATACCGATTAAGAGTGCACAGATCAATAGAGTTGCGGGGGGGCATGATGTCTTCAGTCTAAGAAATGAATATATACCTGTGGTACGCATGCATGCACTGTTTAATGTGCCTGAGAGTGATCAGCTCTGGCAAGAAGGGTTGATGGTTATTGTTGAAAGCGAAGGGCATACGGTTGGGCTTGTGGTTGATGAGCTCATGTCTCAGCAACAGGTGGTAATTAAGAGTATGGAGACCAATTACCTCAAAGTGGACGGTGTGGCCGGTGCTACGATTTTGGGTGATGGACGCGTCTCCTTAATTTTGGATATTGGCGATCTTGTTAAAATGGCCGGTGTTAAAAGCTATTTTGATGCCGTTAAGCAGAGTCGGGATGCGAGCGGTAGCGATAGAGCAGCGTAATATTGAACATGTTATGGAGTAACGAGAAGCTTAGGGAAGAGGTGAGAAACGGATGGTTGATGTTGGCAGTTGAGATGTTGGGAGTTAATAAGAGGTAGAAGGTATTATGAACTTAACAGAAAAGGTGGGCACCCATCGAGGCTTAGATCAAACAAGTCGGGTAATGAACAGTTCAGATGGTGTTCAGTTCCTCACGTTTTTGATGGGGGAGACAGAGTACGGCGTCGATATTCTGCGTGTACAGGAGATTCGAGGCTGGGAAAATACGACGCCCATTCCAAATGCGCCACATCATGTCAAAGGTGTTATTAATTTGCGAGGAACCATCGTCCCTATTATAGATTTGCGTGAGAAGTTCTCCTTTGATTCGTTAGAGTATGGCCCGTTGACGGTTGTGATTGTCTTGCGGGTCATCAATGAAAAGAAAGGGGAACGGATTATGGGTATTGTTGTGGATGCAGTATCTGACGTCTATCAAATTAAAAGTGATGAGATTAAGTCGGCCCCTGATCTTGGAGCCGATATGACAACAGAGTTTATTGTTGGATTGGTGGATGTAAAAGAGAGTATGGTCATTTTGTTGGATATTGACGAATTATTGGGTATGGACAATGTACCTGAGCTGACTGATACAATGAATACTATACAGAATACCCATTAAACTCAGTCATTTTATAGGGTGCTATATACACAATGGCGCTTAAACAATATTCAGACAGACAGGACCTTAAAACAAACTCTGATTTCAAAATGCGGACTGAAGATTTTCAGTTTTTGAAGAAGCACGCCTATGAGAAAGTAGGCATTGTACTCAGTGATTTTAAACAAGATATGGTCTACTCTCGATTGGTTCGTAGGCTTCGTATTTTAAAACTAAAAGACTTTTCTGAATACTGTCATTATCTTAATCATCATGGTGCAGAGGAATTGACCTTCTTTGTCAACGCTATCACGACCAATTTTACCTCCTTTTTCCGAGAACAACATCATTTTGAATTCCTAGAAAATACGGTGATTCCAGAGTGGCGAAATCGCCGAGATGATGAAGGCATTCGAATCTGGTCCGCAGGCTGCTCTACAGGAGAAGAGCCCTACAGTATTGCGATGACACTGATAAAAACTCGAGCAACCTTTTTGAGAAATTTGAAAATATTAGCCACGGATGTGGATACCAATGTGTTGCAGACGGGTTTTGAGGGTCTCTATGAGTGCTCTAAAGCGACAGGGCTTTCTGATGATATGGCGCATCAGTGGTGTGAGACCTTAGACCTCAACGGTGTGCCGGTCTACGGCATGTCCGAAGAGTTGAAAAAGATGATCAGTTTCAAACAGCTGAATTTACTTGCTACGTGGCCAATAAAAAAACAGTATGATCTAATATTTTGCCGTAATGTGGTCATCTATTTTGATAAAGAGACTCAAGAAAAATTGTTTCAACGCTATTTTAATCAGTTAAAGCCGGGCGGTTATCTTATAATTGGGCACTCTGAAACGCTGACGGGTATTTTTGACTCATTTGAGGCGATGGGTGGAACCATTTATAGAAAGCCATTGGAATTGAGGGTCAATGGTGGGTAGGTCTATTTTTGAATCCAGTGAAGATCTACCGAGGTGTTTGCCCGGTTTTGAGCATGTGATACGACGTTGGGATCATAAGCAGAACCGTGTTCTGGTGAAAGTTAAGCCCGGTGAGCTGTATGTGACAGAGTCGAATGAGATGATGATGACGCTTTTAGGTTCATGTATCTCAGTCTGCATCAGAGATAAACGTGTCGGTGTGGCAGGTATGAATCACTTTTTGCTTCCAGAAAAAGGGGAGCATATGGCGGGGGATGTGTCCAAGGCGGGGACCGGTGCCAGTGGCATCAGTTCGGCGGCTCGATATGGAAACTGGTCTATGGAATTTCTTATAAACGAAATTTTAAAATTAGGAGGAAAAAAGGAGCATTTTGAGGTGAAAATCTTTGGGGGCGGTGCTGTCTTGGATTCCATGAGCTCATTTAATATCGGAGATGAGAATATTCATTTTGTTGAAGATTATCTCTCTAGAGAGGGGCTGCATTGTATCGGGAAAGATGTGGGTGGTGCACTGCCGAGAAAAATCCTTTTTTTTCCAGAAACGGGTGTGGTTAAAGTGAAAAAGCTACGTGAAGAGCAGCATGATCATGTTAAGAGTGAAGAGCTTAAGTATGTTAAAACCCTACGGCAAGACGGTGGTTCTAGTGCAACGAATATAGAGCTTTTTGATTAATGAGTGGTTATAAGTACAGTTTAAGCACATAGAGGAGGGTACAGTGAAAAAGACGCGTGTGATTGTGGTCGATGACTCCTTTGTGGCTCGAAAAATGTTGATCCAGATGATAAACTCAACGGGTGATCTGGAGGTCGTAGGCGAAGCGGTCGATCCACATGATGCACGGGATAAAATCAAAGCGTTAAACCCCGATGTTTTAACTTTGGATGTAGAGATGCCGAAAATGGACGGCATTACGTTTTTAAAAAATATTATGCGACTGCGGCCAATGCCTGTTGTCATGATCTCTACGCTGACGGAGCGAGGCAGCCAAGTGGCCATGGAGGCGCTTGATGTTGGGGCTGTGGACTATCTTGTAAAACCCAATAACCGAGATGTTGAAAGCATAAAGTGTTTTCAACATGAGCTCTTCGAAAAAATTAGAGCGGCGGCTCTTTCCAATATTGGTTTACTTGAGAAAAGATTGGTCGATGTTGATAAGAAAAACAGAGGTGATCTTT